>JAQTNZ010000041.1 GCA_028713595.1 Methylovulum sp.
CCATGTCCATCAGATGGCCGTCACCGTGATTCATGAGCATACCGTCATGTTCCTGATAGTCCACGGCTACCGCTGATGTGGAAAACAGGACTGCCAGCGCACCCGCCGCTAAAAACTTCACCATTCTTTGTCTCCTTTTTGATTGAAAATCAGTCAGATGACGGGCATTATAACCGCTTGCCCAACACCTGACAGCCCAAACCCAGTCAAACGTTACTAAAGCCTTAGATTTTTTTGATTTTTCCTAACGCTTCATCAACTTTGTTTTTAAAGCCGGCGTGTGACAGATAGAACACATACAAGCCAGCAAAGGCAAAAAAGACGTATAATAGGATGTTGTTTTTGCTCATTGCCTTACCTGAACCGGCTTTAAAGCCCATGTGCGCGTCCAAGCGTTCGCCTTGGTCGGGGACTAGGGTGATATGGATCAGGTATTTGCCCGCTTCAGGCACGCCATTGGGCAGGTCAAGGTTAACGGTGCCGGCTTTGTGTTTGGCGGCAGGCAGGAAGAACACGCGGGTGCCTTCAGGTTCTTTAGTTACTTCAAACTCAACCGTCATGTTTCTGTAGCGCATGTCCTGATAGTCAAACACCAATTGGGTACGGGTGTTGATGCCGGGCAAGCTGCCGCAAAACTCTTCGGCGGAATAGGCGGCGGGCTGGTAAGCGGTGTAATGTATCCAGTGCGAAGGCTCCAATTCAAACTTACATTGGTCGGTATCAGTACCCGCCGCCCCGCCGTGCGCCCATACTGAAGCCGAAAAAACTAAACCTAATAGTGCCAAACAACCTTTTTTTAAAATGTGTGCGGTGCTCATAATACCTTCCCGTCTCGATAAATAGTAATTATTATATAAACATTCATTAATCTTTACTGTGTGGACTGACCGGAATAACCCTACTTGTTGTATTATTGTCCGGTAGCAATTGCCAACTCTAGCATATCAAGCCTTGTAAATAAAGGCTTTGATACTGCAAGCTTACCATTAAATAAGGTATATGCAAATTGTCATACTATTGCCCTTATATTGCTATACTTTCCGCCTTTTCGTAGACTTAAGCCATTATCATTTAAACGGAGCCTCCAGCACATGTCATCATTGACTACCTCAAAAGCTTGGTCTGCATTACAAGACCATTACCATCACATCCAAAATGTTGCCCTGCGCGATGCTTTTGCACAAGATCCCCAGCGTCATGCCAAGTTCTCACTGACGTTCAATGACATTCTTTTTGACTATTCAAAAAACCGCATTGATGACGAAACCTTGCCGCTGTTGATAGAGTTGGCCAAGCACCAAGGCTTGGAAGCTAAAATCAACGCGATGTTTTCCGGTGAGGCCATCAACACCACCGAGCATCGTGCCGTGTTGCATACCGCCTTGCGCAACCGTGGCAACATCCCTGTTTATGTCGATGGTCAAGATGTGATGCCCGATGTCAACCGCGTCTTGGCAAAAATGCGCGTCTTTTGTGATAAAGTGCGCTCAGGCGAGTGGCGCGGCTATACCGGCAAAACTATCACCGATGTGGTCAATATCGGCATAGGCGGCTCTGGCTTGGGGCCGAAAATGGTTTCGATGACGCTGACCCCGTACAGCTCCAGTGCCTTAAAAGTCCATTATGTTTCCAATATCGACCAAACCGATATTGTCGAGAAACTGAAACCGCTTAACCCTGAAACCACCTTGTTCATCATTGCCTCAAAAATATTTTCTACCCAAGAAACTATGATGAACGCCAAATCGGCAAAAAACTGGTTTTTGGCAACCGCCCAAGATCCTAGCGCCGTAGCCAAGCATTTTGTGGCGATTTCGACCCATGCGGAAAATGTCGCGGCGTTCGGCATAGACACCGACAATATGTTTGAGTTTTGGGATTGGGTGGGCGGGCGTTTTTCGCTTTGGTCAGCGGTGGGCCTATCGATTGCCCTGTACATTGGCATGGACAATTTTGAGGCCTTGCTGGAAGGTGCCTACGAAGTTGACGAACATTTTCGCACCACCCCGTTTGAGCGTAACATTCCGGTCATCATGGCTTTATTGGGTGTTTGGTATAACAATTTTTTTGATGCCGACTCCCACGCCTTATTGCCCTACGATCAATCCATGCGCTATTTTGCCGATTATTTTCAACAAGGTGATATGGAAAGCAATGGCAAAAGCACCACAATGGCGGGTGACAGAGTTGATTATAGCACCGGCCCGATTATTTGGGGGCAACCTGGCACCAACGGCCAACATGCGTTTTTCCAGCTTATCCACCAAGGCACCAAGCTGATACCGTGCGATTTTTTGGTCGCCGCCAACAGCCATTATCATTTGCCGGAACATCATGACATTTTGGTGTCTAACTTTTTGGCGCAACCGGAAGCGCTTATGCGTGGCAAGACTCTTGAGGAAGTCAAACAGGAGTTGACCCCCGCCCAATGTGAAGATGCTGTATTGGTGGCATCGAAAGTGTTTGACGGCAACAAGCCTTCCAACTCGTTCTTGTGCAAAAAAATGACCCCGAAAACCTTAGGCGCGTTATTGGCGTTTTACGAACATAAAATTTTTGTCCAAGGCGTGATTTGGAACATCAATTCCTTTGACCAAATGGGCGTGGAATTGGGTAAAGTCTTAGCCAAAGCCATTTTGCCGGAACTGCAAAACGATGAGGTCATCAGCAGTCATGACAGCTCCACCAATGGCCTGATAAACGCTTATAAACGCTTGAAAGAGCAATGATAGTTGGCCCTACTAGGCTCTTCAGAGGGCTTAACGGGCGGCTTAGTCAGCACACACCAAAATCCCTAACCTAAGGAGTTTTTTTGCAAACCTTTATAGCTGAACTTGAGCAACACCAAGCCATGATGGCCCGACTGGCCGCCTGCCATGAAGACATCACCGCCGCAGGCGGGCTGTTGGCCGACACTTTGCGTCAGGGCGGTAAAATCCTGCTTTGCGGCAATGGTGGTAGCGCCGCCGATTGCCAGCATATCGCCGCCGAATTGGTTGTGCGTTATGAAAAAGACCGCCCAGGCTTGGCTGCCCTGGCCCTGACGACCGATTCCTCCATTCTGACCGCGCACAGCAACGATGTCGGTTTTGAGAGCGTGTTTGCCCGCCAAGTCGAAGCCTTGGCAAATCCCCAAGACTGTTTGGTCGCCATTTCCACCTCCGGCAAAAGCCCCAATATCATTAAGGCCGCCAAAGCGGCACGGCACAAGGGTATGGCGGTGATCGCCCTGACGGGCGGTGAGGGTGGCGACTTACGCCACCATGCCAGCCTTGCCATTATCGTACCGTCAACGGTGACGGCACGGATACAGGAGGCGCATATCTTGATCGGGCATTGGTGGTGTGGTTTGATTGAAAGCCATTATGCCCGATCGTAACGTCACCCTGCCGACCCTGCCCAATCGGCCGTGCTATTTATGGCTTGCCAATATCATTAGCTAGGCAAGTTTTTTTCAAAAAGGAATGTTTCATGTTAGCGACCTTACCCCCATTCAATAAGGCCAGAATCATAGTGATCGGCGATGTCATGCTTGACCGTTATTGGTCCGGGCAAGCGGCGCGCATTTCCCCCGAAGCCCCCGTGCCCGTGGTGCGGGTCAACAATAGCGAAGACCGTGTCGGCGGCGCGGCGAACGTCGCCCTGAACATCGCCCGCTTAGGGGGGCAAGTGACGTTACTCGGCGTGGTTGGCGATGATGCCGAAGGTGCTATGTTGCAACAATTGCTGGAAGCGCAAGGGGTGGCCTGCGCTTTTGTCGTCCAACCCGGTCTGCGCACGATTTGCAAGTTGCGCATCATGGCCCAGCATCAGCAACTGATCCGTGTCGATTTTGAAGACCTGCCCCTGCAATTTGACTTGGGGCGCTTACAGGCACAATTACAGCAGCACTTGCCGGCACACGATGTGCTGGTGTTTTCCGACTATGGCAAAGGCACGTTGGCCGATGTCGCCAACCTGATCACCTTGGCCAAACACGCCCGCCTAAAAGTGTTGGTTGACCCCAAAGGCACCGATTTCCAACGCTATGCCCACGCCGATGTCATCACCCCCAACTTGGCGGAATTGCTGGCGGTGGTGGGCGTTTGTGCCGACGAACAGGCGTTGCTGGCCAGGGGGCGCAAACTGATTGCCGACCAGCAAATAGACACCTTGCTGCTGACCCGTGGCGAAGCGGGGATGACCCTGATCCAGCCGGATGCCAGCCATTCCCTGCCCGCCCAAGCCAAAGACGTGTTTGACGTGACCGGCGCGGGCGATACCGTCATTGCCGTGATGTCCTTAGGCATGGCGATGGGGTTGCCCTTATCGGAAGCCATGTACTTGGCCAACCTCGCCGGTGGCATTGTCGTCGGCAAGTTGGGCACTTCCACGGTATCCAATGAAGAACTGACCCGCGCCATGCACGCCGACCGTAACCAAGCGCGACACGGCATCGTCTCCGAAGACGAATTGGCCTGTTTGGTCAGCCATGCCCAAGCCGGTGGCGAGCGGGTCATCATGACCAACGGTTGTTTTGATTTGCTCCATGCCGGTCATGTTGCCTATCTGCAACAGGCTAAAGCGTTGGGAGATCGCCTGATTATTGCCGTCAACTCCGATGGTTCGGTCAAACGGCTTAAAGGCGAAACCCGCCCGATCAACGGCTTGGCGCAACGCATGACCGTGTTGGCGGCCTTAGGCTGTGTCGATTGGGTGGTGGCTTTTGAAGAAGACACCCCCGAACGCCTGTATTGCAAAATCCTGCCGGATGTCATCGTCAAAGGCGGCGATTACTCGCCTGGACAAGTGGCCGGTGGCGATTGCGTCATCAAAGCCGGGGGCGAAGTGAAGATAGTGCCGTTTGTTGACGGCCATTCGACAACATCAATGATAAATAAAGCACGGGGTGAGGAATGATTATTGTTACAGGCGGTGCGGGCTTTATCGGCAGCAACCTGATCCGCGCCCTCAATGCGCGGGGCGGGCGGGACATTTTGTTGGTCGATGACCTGAGCAACGGACGCAAGATGCACAATATTGCCGATTTGGACATTGCCGACTATTGCGACAAACACGATTTGGCCGCCAAACTGGCCGTGCCGGGATTTTTGGCGCAGGTGCGGGCGGTGTTCCATCAGGGTGCGTGTTCGGCCACCACCGAATGGGACGGCCAGTATGTCATGAAGAACAATTACGAGTATTCCAAACAGCTCTTGCACGTGTGTTTGGAACAGCGTATCCCGTTTATCTACGCCTCCTCCGCCTCCGTGTACGGCAACGGCGAGAACGGCTTTCGGGTAGACCGGGCTTGTGAGCGGCCCATCAATATGTACGCCTACTCAAAGTTCCAATTCGACCAATACGTCCGGCAGCTATTGCCCACCGCCGCCAGCCAGATTGTCGGGTTCCGCTATTTCAACGTATATGGCCCACGCGAGCAGCACAAAGGCGCGATGAGCAGCACCGCCTTCCACTTTAACCAGCAAATCATCGCCAACCAGACCGCCCGCTTGTTTGCAGGTTGCGACGGCTATCCCGATGGCGGCCAAAAACGGGATTTTGTCTATGTCGGTGATGTGGTCGATGTCAACCTATGGTTTCTTGACCACCCCGACCAGTCCGGCATCTTTAACGTCGGCACCGGCCAGGCCGAACCCTTTAACGCCGTCGCCCAAGCCGTGATCGCTTGGCACGGGCAAGGGAGCATCGAATACATCCCGTTTCCCGAACATCTGAAAGGCGCTTACCAAAGCTACACCCAAGCTGATCTTTCCGGCTTAAGGCAAGCCGGTTACACCCAGCCCTTTTTGACCGTCAAGGAAGGTGTGGCGCGTTATTTGGATGTGCTGAATGGGGGGATGGCTAAGGCTTGAAAATCTAATGTAGCTAAAGCGATGCGGATTGATGATTTTTTGGATAAAAACCTTAAATATTTTCAATTCTTGAAAGGTTGGATGCCGCAATCAATCCATTAAATTATTTCCACATCGCATTCTGTGTTTTCCAGCCAAGCAAGCTTCTTAACCGTATCCTCTTTTAAGCGTTCAATCAAGTCTTCTGGCAACACACCCTCTACAGATACTTGAATGGAATCGCGGTGTTCCACATAGCGGACGGTCACACCATTAATAACCAAACGATAAACATTATATTCATCCTCAATTTCAGGCAAAAGCTGATGAGGAACGTCTGGCGTATAAAGTTCTTTGGCCCATTTAAAATCGGGAGATTTGCCTAATGCTTCCGTAAGCTTTTTAAGCGATTTTTCATAATCGTCTTGCCAATTAACGTCAAGCTCCCATAATGCTTGTCTAATTTCCCACAGATGGTTTCTTTTGCGGTCACAACGTTTGATTTCCCAACGCGTCCATTTTCTGTCTGTTAGCCGTACCCAGTTCCAATCGTCAAGATTCAGTTGCCAATCATCAATGTTTTCTATCAAAGGGCGTTGGTTTCCGACATCCAAAAGTCCTTTTTTTAAGGTTATGGATTTGCGGTCACTACTTAGCTCCGCACTATGGCTATGAATCCAACCAGGTGATTTGCCGGAGGCGGTTATGTTACGGATTGAATAGGTGTCTGTATCCATAAGATAAATCTGGGTATTTTTCTGGCACTCATCGGGATAGCCAAGACTGCCAATGATGACAATTTTATTGTCCACTTGTGTTGCAGTATGGAAATCAGTGGGCGGAAAAATATCTTTTGGATAGCCATAAAACTCGATGCTATCATCAGGATTTATAACGATAACGTCATTATAAATATAAAAATCAGGGTCATAAAAATCTTCGTGTTCACCCGCGATAAAAATGACCCGCCCGTCCGGCAATTCTGTTGAAGTTTGTCCGAAACGATCAAAACACCAAGCAGGCCCTTCAGCAAACGCCGATGGCCCTGCCATTTGCTTATTGGCTGAATAAGCATCCTTTTTCGTACGGACTAGCCATTCCCAAACCTTATTGTCAAATCTGCTGGGGTTTGATTCACCAATCCTAGGTGATCTCCACTCAAGAAACAAAGCGGGGGTTACACCAAACTCAATAGGATCTATATTTTCGTCCATAAAGGTTTTTTAAAGCCAGTTGGGGTGGACAAGAAAAAGCTGTTCGCATAATGTTATGCAAAAAAGCGAGACATCAATGAATTATAAAGTAAAAAGTAAAGCGATTGTAGTTTATTGATAATTATAGATATTGTGGTAATGCCTGTCATTCGCCTAAGACACCCGCTATTTCCGCCAAAGCCTCAACATGGGTATCGCTATCATTCAAACACGCAATGTAGCGGTACGCTTGTCCACCCGCTTCCATAAACAGATGCTTGTTTTCCATGGCGATTTCTTCCAAAGTTTCTAAGCAATCCACGGCAAAGCCAGGGCAGACCATATCCACGGCCCTAACCCCTTGTCCAGGCAAGGCTTCTAGCGTATCCACACAATAAGGTTTTAGCCATTGTGCCTTACCAAAACGTGATTGGAAGACAATTTGCCAGTCTTTGTCGCTTAAACCCAATTGTTCGGCTATCAGGGTGGCGGTTTTGTGGCAGTGATGGAAATAGGGGTCGCCCCATTGGGTCAGTTGTTCCGGTAAACCGTGGAACGACATGAGCAGCAACTCATTTTTGGGTTGCTCACGCCAGGCTTGGCGGATGGATTCGGCGATGGCATTGATGTACGCGCCTTGCTGGTGATAATTGCTGATAAACTGAAAGCTGGGCAAATGCCGCCATTGGTCCAGTTCCTTGACCAGATCATCATAAATCGAGGCGGTGGTGGTGGACGAATATTGCGGATACAGGGGTAGGACAATGATATGTTCCACGCCTTGCTCCTTAAAGCCGCGCAATTGGTTAGCAATGGACGGTTCGCCATAACGCATGGCGTAAGTGACGGAGATGGCTTGTCCAGCCAGTTTGGCCGCGAGCTTTTCGCTTAATTGTCGTGTCAAAAAAGCCAGCGGCGAGCCTTTCTCGGCATCCCAAACTTTTTGATAGGCTTTGGCGGATTTACCCGGGCGAAATGGCAACACCGCCCCGTGTAGGATCAGCCACCAGATTGGCCTTGGAATATTGACCACCCTTGGATCCCAGAGAAATGCCTTTAAGAACTGTCGGACAGCACGGACAGTGGGCGCACTGGGCGAACCTAGGTTCGCCAGCAAAACACCTGTTTTCGGGGTGGTCATAGTCTTCCTAACGGTTAATCAAATTTAAAAATTCGGTACGGGTGCTGATGTGTTGGCGGAAAATGCCGGTCATGACCGATGTGGTCATAACTGAGTTTTGTTTTTCCACCCCACGCATCATCATGCACAAATGTTTGGCTTCAATGACCACCGCCACCCCGCGTGCGCCCGTGACTTGCTCGATGGCATCGGCAATCTGTTTGGTGAGCTTTTCTTGAATCTGCAAACGGCGGGCGTACATATCGACGATACGCGCCACCTTTGACAAGCCCAGCACTTTGCCCTGAGGCAAATAGCCGACATGGCATTTGCCGATAAACGGCAATAAGTGATGTTCGCACAAAGAATACAGCTCAATATCTTTGACAATCACCATATCTTCGGTGTCAGCGCTAAAAATGGCCCCGTTCAACACCTCTTCCAAGGTTTTTTGGTAACCATTATTTAAAAATTTAAACGCCTTCGCTGCCCGTTTGGGGGTATCAACTAAACCCTCACGGCTTAAGTCTTCACCGACCGCTTCGATAATTTTGGCGAAATGTTCTTCCACGTTGTTCAATCCCGTTATAAAAAAAGCTTATCAGTATACATCAGGAACGGTGAATTTTAATGCCTGTAACACCACCGCCTCATCCGCGCCCGCTAGGTTGCCCTGCTCGCTAAGGTGCCGCCGCCATCCACGCCCTCCGTATTGGCCGTGGAACAGTCCCAAAATATGCCGCGTAATGCTGTGTAGGCGTAGGCCATTGCCAAGCTGGGTACTGATGTAAGGCAGCAGGGCATGGACAATTTCGGTGCGGCTTAAGGTGGGGCGGGTATCGCCAAACAGGCGTTGGTCGGCATCGATCAGCAAAAAAGGATGTTGGTAAACCTCGCGGCCTATCATCACGCCATCCACCTGTTGCAGGATGGTTTCGGCTTGCCCGATAGATGTCACACCGCCATTTAATATAATGTCCAAGTGCGGAAAGTCAATTTTAAGCTGGTATACCGTGTCATAACGCAAGGGCGGTATCTCACGGTTTTCTTTTGGCGATAAGCCGCTTAACCAGGCTTTACGCGCATGAATGATAAAGGTTTGGCAACCTGCGGCAGCGACCGTGCCAATAAAATGCACCAGTTCCGGGTAGGAGTCTTTATCGTCAATGCCAATACGCGATTTCACCGTAACCGGAATAGCTACGGTTTGGGCCATGGCGGCCACGCATTCCGCCACCAATTCCGGTTCCGCCATCAGACAGGCGCCAAAACGCCCGTTCTGGACACGGTCACTGGGGCAACCGACATTCAGGTTAATCTCATCATAGCCGTAATCCTCGGCCATTTTTGCGCAAACGGCCAACTCGCGGGGGTTGCTGCCGCCCAATTGCAAAGCCAGCGGATGTTCGGCCTGATTAAACTGCAAAAATCGGTGGTGGTCGCCATGTATCAACGCCCCTGTCGTGACCATCTCGGTATACAAGATGGCCTGTTGTGAGAGCAGGCGATGGAAATAACGGCAGTGTCGGTCAGTCCAGTCCAGCATCGGCGCAACGGATAACGTGCGCGGTGGTTTGTTGTTAATTTCTTTCATAAATTTTGCTTTATTTACTGTTATTTTGCCGCGTTTTGCTTTATTTTTATAGCCTGTTTGCATATCGAATGCACATCACAAAAAAACAATGTGCATTTTGGGGATAAAATATGGCTAAACCTGAGAAAATAAAGAACAAAAACGGCAAAGTATCTTACCGCATTTTCGTTAACCGCACAGTGGACGGCCAGCAGGCCAGGGAAAGCAAATCGTTCTCCACCCGCCAACTTGCCATCGATTGCGCGGACAAGCGCAAAAAAGAAATGGAGCGGGCGGAGGTTCACGGCGAGGAATCGAAAGGGACGATAGCCGAAATCATCGCACGTTACCAAGCCCAATTTGCGCATATACCTCGTCCATATTGAAAGCAGTAGTTTCAATAAATCATGGCTCTATATGGGTTTTAGGGTCTTTTGGGCATTGACAATATAGCAGCCATAAAACTACCCGTCATTCCGGCATGGATTGCCGGAATGACGGGTATTTTGACGGTCGTAGTGCTTATATTGGTTCGCCGTATATTGT
>JAQTNZ010000042.1 GCA_028713595.1 Methylovulum sp.
TTGCTTATAAGCGGCTTTGGCTACTTCGGCGGCTTTGGCGTAGCCGATGATGGGGTTTAACGCCGTCACTAAAATCGGATTTCTCGCCAAAGCTTGTTGCAGGTTATCTTGCCTGACAGTAAAACCGGCAATAGCCTTGTCCGCGAGTAAGCGGCTGACGTTGCTTAATAGCTCGATGCTTTGCAGGATATTATAAGCAATCACAGGCAGCATGACATTTAACTGGAAGCTGCCGGATTGTCCGGCAATAGTGATGGTCGCATCATTGCCGATGACTTGTGCCGCCACCATCGCCGTGGCTTCTGGGATGACCGGATTGACTTTGCCCGGCATAATACTGCTGCCCGGTTGCAAGGCGGGCAGTTCAATCTCGCCCAAACCCGCCAAGGGGCCGCTGTTCATCCAACGCAAATCATTGGCGATTTTCATCAAGCTAACCGCGATGACCTTCAATTGGCCGGATAGCTCGACAATGGCATCTTGGCAACTCAAACCCTCAAAAAACGATTCGTTCGGGGTGAACGGCAAGCCGGTTTCCGCACTTAAAACTTGCGCAAATTGTTCGGCAAAACGGGGATCGGCATTAATCCCCGTGCCAACCGCTGTGCCGCCTTGGGCGAGTTTATACACACGCGGTAATGTGGCTTCCAGACGGTCACTGGCGTTGCGGATTTGCAAAGCCCAACCGCCCAGCTCTTGGCTCATACGCACTGGCATGGCATCCATCAAATGGGTACGACCCGTTTTAGTGACATGGTCTAAAGACGCGGCTTTTTGCCCGATAACCTCAGCCAGATACGCCAAACTGGGCAACAACGCTTGCTGGCATTCCAGCGCGGCACTGACATGGATGGCGGTGGGGATGACATCATTGCTGCTTTGCCCCATGTTGACATGGTCGTTAGCACTGACCGCCTTACCGGCAAGTTGACTGGCCAAGTGCGCCAGCACTTCGTTGACATTCATATTGGTGCTGGTACCTGAGCCGGTTTGGAACACATCCACCGGAAACTGCTCGCCATGCTGGCCGCTGATGACCTGCTCGGCGGCGGCGATAATCGCCTGCGCCAATTCGGCATCGAGTTCACCCAAATCACAATTGACTTGGGCGGCGGTTTTTTTAATCAATGCCACGGTTTTGATAAACGCGGGCGGCATGGTCAGGCCACTGATGGGGAAGTTGTCCACGGCGCGTTGGGTTTGCGCCGCGTACAAAGCCTGCACCGGCACTTGCAACTCGCCCATACTATCTTTTTCTAATCGGTATTCAGTCATGCCTTAATGCCTCTATATAGTGCTCAACGTTAATCAGATCGAAAGGCCAGCATAAGTCTGCCGCCGTTTCGGGATGGTATAAAACCGGAATACGGATGGCGTAACAGGCTTGCCAATGTTCCATATCGGCAATGTCCACACTGTCCACCGCCACACAACCAAGCGGCAACTGGGCGATAATCGCCTCCGCCTGTTCGCACAAATGGCAACCTGCGGTGCCTAACAGTAATAAACGTATCATCAATACCTAATGGGAATGTTTAGTGAGCTTGTCCAAATAACCCATGAGTAGGGCGGACACGACCAAGGTCAGATGGATAACTACATACCAAAGCAATTTATCATTGGCGGTGGCATTGATGTTCATGAAAATTTTCAAGAGATGGATGGATGAAATCGCCACAATCGAGGTCGCCACCTTCATCTTCATTGAGCCATAATCGTGGGTACCCAGCCACTCCAGCTTCTCGGTACCGGCACTAATATCCAAGCGCGAGACAAAGTTTTCATAGCCGCTGAACATAATCAACACAATTAGGCTACCGACCAGCGACAAGTCTATCAACGTCAGCAACGTCAGGATGAAATCGGTCTCACTGATAGTGAAGATAATCGGCAAAAAGTGATAAAGCGCTTCAAAGAATTTTACAAACAACGCCAATAAAGCGAAGCTCATACCCGCGTAAATTGGAGCCAAAACCCAACGGCTGGCATACATTAGACGTTCAAGAGTGTGTTCTATCTGTTGGGGTAGGGACATTTTTAGATACCGGAAAATTTTGCCGATATTATAACAATTCTGCGGAGGTATAGTTTGCCAACAATTTCTTAAATTCTTCCTCAGCCACCACCTTAACCCCCAGCTCTTGCGCCTTAGCCAGTTTTGACCCCGCCTCCGCCCCGGCCAGCACTGCCGTGGTTTTTTTCGACACAGAGCCGGACACTTTCGCCCCTAAGCCTTCCAGAGCCGCTTTAGCTTGGTCGCGGGGCATGGACAGGGTGCCGGTGATTACCCAGGTTTGTCCGACTAAGGGCTGGGCTTGGGCAGGATCGGCGGCGACATCAGGCCAGTTGACACCGGCATCGATAATGGCTTGCACTATCGCTTGGTTTTTGGCATCGGCAAAAAAATCGACAATATTTTTTGCCATCACTGGGCCGATGTCCGGCACTTGTAGCAAGTCTTCGTAAGTGGCGCTGATAAGGGCGGGGTAGTTTTTAAACTGTTTGGCGATAGCTTTCGCGCTTTCTTCACCGATTTCATGGATACCTAAGGCGGCGATGAACGTTCCTAGTTGAGTATTTTTAGAGGCATTGATCGAGTCCAGTACATTTTGCGCACTTTTCTCGCCTTGTCCGTCCAAGTCGGCAATATCGCTGGCCTTGAGCGTATAAATGTCGGCGATGGTGTGCAAGATGCCTTTGCTGTACAGCACTTCAATCAGCTTGGTGCCGAGGTTGATGATATTCATGCACTTGCGTGAAGCGTAATGGCGGATGCGCTCCGCCCCTTGTGCGGCACAGCTTAAGCCGCCCGTACAACGGTACGCGGCCTGCCCTGCGGTACGTTCGACCGCCGCCCCACAAACCGGGCAAACGCTAGGCATGATGATAGCAGTCCTTTGTGCGCCGGTGTTGGCGACTTTGGATATTTTCGGGATGACATCGCCAGCCCGTTGGATTTCAACGCTATCGCCGATACACAGGCCTAAGCGTTCAATTTCATCCATATTGTGTAAGGTGGCGTTGCTGACGGTCACACCACCGACAAACACCGGCTCAAGACGGGCCACGGGGGTCAATACGCCAGTGCGGCCCACTTGAAAATCGACATCCAATAATTGCGTGACCGCCAATTGTGCCGGAAATTTGCGGGCCACCGCCCATTTGGGTGAGCGGGCGATAAAGCCTAAGGCGTTTTGCAGGGCAAGGGTATCTATTTTGTAAACTATGCCGTCAATTTCCATCGGCAAACTTTCCCTCACTTGCTCCATGAGGGCGTAGTTTCGCGTAAATTCGGCAAAACTGCCCAGAAAACTATAACAGGGGGCATTTTTGCGAAAGCCTAAGCGGGCCAAGTAGTCCAATATCTGCGAATGAGCCGTAAATTCAGCATCACCTTGGTAGTCGCCGATGCCATAGGGGATAAAACGCAAGTCCCGTCCGGCGGCAATTTTTGGGTCCATTTGCCGGATAGTACCTGCGGCGGCGTTTCTGGGATTGACAAAGGTTTTGCCATGGGTTTCCACCGCCACACTGTTCAGTTTGGCAAAAGCGGCCTTAGGCATAAATACTTCGCCGCGCACTTCCAATGTGGTGGGAGGATCATCGGTGGCAAGTTGCAGGGGTACGGATTTGATGGTCTTGATGTTATGGCTGACATCTTCGCCGGTTTGGCCATCGCCACGGGTGGCGGCGTAACTGAACAAACCATTATCGTAATGGATAGAAATCGCCAGCCCGTCCAGCTTAGGTTCACTGAAAATAGGCAAGGTGTCCGTGCCGACATCTAAGTCTTTGGCGGCTTTTTCAAAAAACTGGTAAGTTTCCTCCAAAGAAAAGGCGTTTGCCAGCGAGAGCATTTTGACGCGGTGTTCGATTTTGCTAAATTCACTGATAGGCTCGGCCCCGACCCGTTGCGAAGGTGAGTCGGGCGTGATCCAGTCAGGATGCGCGGCTTCTATCGCCCGCAATTCCCGAAAGGCTGCATCGTATTGGGCATCGGACACGCTGGGGTTATCGAGCACATAGTATTCGTAATCCCAGTATCTAAGGGTGGCGATCAGTTGGGTGTAAGCGTGTTTCAAGGCCAATCCGGTCAGGTAGGAAGATAAGCCCAGCCATTTTCAATGGGCTGACGGCTGGGATAAAGGCTATCTGCCTACCTTACCTGAGTCTTGCGCTCATGGCAACCCGCCTTAACCTGGGTGTTCCAACAGCCCGGCCAAGGCGCAGGCATTGTGGAAATCAATCACCCGATCCAAAGGCAGATGGGTGGCCTGGGCGATACCTGGCAAGCTAAAGGCTTTGTTGGCGGTCATGTACGCGGTGAGCGGAAAAATATAGCGCTCGTCCATGATGGAGGCGGATTCCCTGAGCAAAGCCTTATCGGGCCAGCCATTCAGGCGCACAGGAGTATCCAATTGATACCCGTAAAGCAAGCGGCCTTGTGAAGCATACAAGACGGCCCGAAATTGCAAATCGGCCAGCGGATGTCCGGGCAGTTTCGGCAAGGCCGCCTCTTTTTTCCGGCGCACCCATGTCCGTCCGACTTGCACCAGCTCTTCCTTACCACTACCACCCTCCACGATAGTCACTTCCAAGCCCGACAAGGGCGTGGCACAGAGTTTGCCAAAAGCCGCCGGCTCCAATTCTGTATAATATTTGCTTTCAGCGGGGGCAATAAACAAAGGTAGGCCACCTGCCAGTGAACAACGCCGGATTTGCCGGTCGGCTTTGGCCTTTTCCAGCAATCCCGGCAGATAATTGGCCGGATTAAAGACATTGTCCACTTCTATCAGGCCAATAATGGCACAGGCATTATAAAAATCAAATATTTGTGGTAATGGTATTCCTGTGGCGGCGGCTATGCTGGTTAAGGCCACGTTGGCGTCCAACATAAACGCCGCCAATATCGGATCATCTGCCCGATGGAAGAAGCGCGAAAAATCGGGGCAAGCCATCAAGTGGACAGGGGTATCGGCATGGCAGCCTTGCAACAATTGCCCCTCTGAGGCGCACAAGGTGGCATACCAGAGCAGCTCCGGCAAGGGGCGGCCCACCAGTTCCGCGCTTTCCGTTTGGGTTTTACGATGAATGACCATCCGGCCCGCCTGCACATCCGCCTCTTTTTTCGGCCCAGGATGCCAATCAGGCAGGGGCTTTACGTCCAAATCAAAGGGTGCGGCAAGACATAAGGAACGTAGCGCCTGAATATCGCGTGCGGTGCTATAGTAGAGGTGTTCCGATGGGACCAAATAGACATCGGGACAACTGGGATGGACGCAATGACGGGTGATACCATCGGCGACCGCTTTTTGTATCAAACCCAGAAAATGGAATGCGGGATTGAAATTGCCTTCTAATGGTTGGGTCATGGTCGGCTCACTGACTCCTGCGGGACGTTTGAGGTCATAATGATTTAACTACCAAGCATAAATTATGCCGAAATAAATAAGTCCACGGCAATGCCTTAACAATGGCAAAAGCCGATGCGGCAAGGTTTACGGGCCGTAAATAGGATATGCCCCCCCTCTACGCACCACACCCTTCGCTAGACCAACTGGATGTGCCGTCAGGGTGTGTGCGGCCCCGTTTAGCCACGCCGCACATCAAGGCGAAAATACACCCATTTAAACAGCCATTAGTCAGAAAAAATCCTGCAATCATATCGTGCATAGGCTCTTATTTTTGCACCAAATAAGTGCAAATAAGCATTCCACCAATCCCGCCCTACCTAGCAAGCCGTATTCGGTAACGTTGGCATAAATCTGGCATAAATAATGCTCAAGCTTTTGAATATACGCGCTTTTCGCCATCATTAATGATGGCGACACGATAATTGAATGCGTTAGGCAAGATAACCCGTGTCAGGAGAATTTTATATGAAAAACCGATTGAGGCCTTTAGCATTATTAGCCCCCTTATTCCATGCTGGCGCAGCGGCGGCGGAACAGGCGGCCTTGCCCATCCCCAACAAGGGCGACACCAGTTGGATGATTGTCGCCACAGTGCTGGTCATTTTGATGACCATACCCGGACTGGCCCTTTTTTACGCGGGGATGGTACGCGCAAAAAACACCCTCTCGGTACTGATGCAGGTCTTTATGACCTTTTGCCTAGTTGCCGTCTTATGGGCCTTATACGGCTACAGCATCGCCTTTACCGAAGGCAACATTTTCTTCGGCGGCTTCGACAAAGCGTTTCTCAGTGGCATCAGCACCGACTCGGTAGTGGCGACGTTCAGCAAAGGCGTATATATCCCCGAGTATATTTATGTGATGTTCCAATTGACCTTTGCCGCCATTACCCCCGCCCTGATTATCGGGGCGTTTGCAGAGCGCATCAAATTCGCTGCGGTGCTGCTGTTTATCCTGTTATGGTTCACCTTCTCTTACCTGCCTATTGCCCACATGGTCTGGTATTGGGCAGGGCCTGACGCGTATACCGATGCCGAAGCGGCCAGCACGGCCACCGCCACCGCCGGATTTATTTTTCAAAAAGGGGCATTGGATTTTGCCGGCGGCACGGTCGTGCATATTAATGCCGGTATTTCCGGCTTGGTCGGTTGCTTGATGATCGGTAAGCGCCTTGGCTTTGGCGAGGAGCCAATGGCCCCGCATAACGTACCGATGACTATGACGGGCGCGGCTTTATTATGGGTGGGTTGGTTTGGTTTTAATGTCGGCTCCAACTTGGAGGCGAACGGTGCTGCTGGATTGGTGTTTGCCAACACCTTGCTGGCTACCGCTTCCGCCGCATTATCCTGGATGATGGTCGAATGGTTAAGACGTGGAACCCCCAGTATGTTGGGCGGGGCATCAGGTGCGGTTGCGGGCCTGGTCGCCATTACCCCCGCGTGTGGTTGGGCTGGGCCCATGGGTGCTATCGTACTCGGTTTGTTCGCGGGCGCGATCTGCTTTTGGGCGGTGACGGAATTAAAAAATGCCTTGGGCTACGATGACTCTTTGGATGTCTTCGGCGTACACTGTGTCAGCGGCATCCTGGGGTCACTGGGCACCGCCGTTGTCGCCTCGCCTGCCCTAGGTGGCACGGGCGTTTATGACTACGTCATCAACGGTGTTGGCGAATACAGCATTTTTACCCAAATGCAAAGCCAGCTCTGGGGGGTACTGTTGACTTTGCTATGGTCGGGCGGCGTATCATTTATCGCCTATAAAATAGTCGATATGCTGGTTGGCCTGCGCGTCAGCGAAGACTTTGAACGCCAAGGGCTGGATATCAGCGAACATGGCGAGATTGCTTATCACGATTAAGCTATAGTTATTTGGCTATTTCCCCCTCTTTCAACGCTTACTCTTCCAAATCGCACAGTGCGTACCCAAGCTTTAGCGGGACGCACTGTATATCTCCCCTATACGAAACACCTAGTTGGAAACATGCCTTTTAATTAGGCTTTTTAACCGACAAAAATTCAACCAGCTGATTTTTATAGCCCATACCTAAACTCACAGCGCATCCGGCAGTGCAAAAAACTAGCTTTTCGAACAGAGGGCGGATTATTCACTACCCAAGATTTAATGGGCTATAATCTTCCTAAAGCCCATACAAGATTAACCTCAATGTATTGGCCTCCCCTCCTGCCAGCCATTTAGGTATCGCCCCATGAAACGATTGCTTATCATCTTACTGTTGCTTACCGTGACCGCTTGCTCCGACAAGCCTGGCGACCGCGAAATACAAAACCAAGTGCTGCCTTTGTTGGCACCACCCAGCAGCAAAGACATTGCCGAGATTAAGAACCTGCGCAAAACTAACGGCTATGAAACCAATGACAACACCTATACCGTTGATATTGCTTATGACGTGGTCTTTAAGGTCAGTTACGCCGATTTAGCCAAAAAAACCATGCCCAAAACCCCGGATAACCTTATCGAAGGCTTGCAAGGTTTTATTACGGGCTTGAATTTGTTGGGGTTAAATGTCAGCTACGGTAACTTTAAAGCGGGTGACAGCTTTCTCAAGCAAGACCGCCTGACCTTTATCAAAACCGAAAACGGCTGGATGCTTTCAGAGCCACCCCAATCGCCGTTGTAAGGAGCGCTCATTCACAGGCCAGCGGGCTTAGTTTTGCCCTGTTGCTTAGGGCGATCAACCCATCTGAAAACCGTAATTTTCAAATGGCGCGTCAAGCCAACGTCACTTCAATATGTTTGCCCAACGCCTTGGCCGCCGCCTCCAACTGGTCGAGCCTGGCGGCAGGGTTCAAAGCAAAAAGGCGGTCAACCTGTGGGGTTTTCCACCCTAAGCGTTCCGCCAAATCAGCTTTACGGACACCTTGTGCCAACATTTCGCGGTACACGCCCAACTTGGCGCAGGTTAACGCTGATGGGCGCACCGTTGGCAAACCTACCCGCACCGAGGGTTCAGGCAAAGCTTTGCGGTCATCGACATAAAATGACAACGCGGTTTCCAACGCATCGACCGCATGGCGTAAGGCATCATCATCATCCTTGCCAAATGTGATGGCCTCAGGTACGTCTGGAAATGTCACCAATATCGAGCCATTATCAGGGGTCAAGACTACAGGGTAATCAAACATAACTCTCCTTATTTCAAACCAAGTTGGCGTTTAATGGCGGCCTCAAGGCCTTTACCAAGCTCCTCCGTGCCGTGCATCGGAAGAATTGACCGCTTGCCGTTCAGGAATATTTTCAAATGCGATCTTTTACCCTCCTGAAAGGTTGCGCCCTGTTGTTCCAGCCATTTTTTCATTTGTTTCGAGTTCATCGTTAAAACTATAACAGAGCCGCTGTATTTTCTAATAAAAAACAAACTACCGCTCTGACAAAACAGGTTAAGCGGCCTGTAAGGAGCCGAATGGGGCGGAGTGAAGTATGCCCTTATCGATATACCCCGTGTCTTTTGCTATGAGGGCAAAAAACGCTTATTCCACTTCCGCCTTCCCCATCCCCGCAAACTCAAACAACAATTGCAGTTCCTTATCATTGATTTCATAAACGGCTCCGGTACGCAAAGAATCAGGCAGCACGACCGGCCCGTAGCGGACGCGCATCAGGCGGCTGACGATGGCGTTTTGCGATTCCCATAAGCGCCTGACCAAGCGGTTGCGGCCTTCAGTGACGATGACGTTATACCATTTGTTCGCGCCTTCACCACCCGTATAATGGATTTGGTCAAATTTTGCCAAACCGTCTTCCAGATGTACGCCTTCTTGCAAGATCGCCAAGGTTTCATCGGCAACATGGCCTAAGATACGCACGGCATATTCACGCTCGACTTCGGTGGAAGGGTGCATCAAACGGTTTGCCAGTTCGCCGTTATTGGTCAATAGCAGCAGGCCGGAGGTGTTGATGTCCAAGCGCCCGACCGCTATCCAACGGCCTACGGCCAAAAGCGGGAGGCGGCGGAAGACGATAGGGCGGCCTTCAGGATCGCGGCGGGTGACGACTTCACCGGTGGGCTTGTGGTAAAGCAACACGCGTGTGGGCGGTTCGGCAAATTTTTCCCAGTTGACGGTACGGTCATTGACTTGCAAATGATCGCCAGTATGCAGGCGCGTCCCTAGGGTGGCGGTGATGCCATTGATTTTTAGGCGGCCTTCAGTGATCCAGCGTTCAATTTCCCGGCGCGAGCCGATACCGCCACGGGCTAGGATTTTTTGGATACGTTCGCCTGATTCAGGATGCGGGGTGGCTTTCGCTACGGGTTTGGCGGCAGCTTTAGCAGGTGGCCGCGCCTTAGGGTGGGGACGCGAGCCTAAGCTTGAGGGTTTGTTTTTCACGGTATAGAACCTATAGGGGTTGGGTGGGGGACATCAATCAAGCGGCACGTTAGGCTTGGGGTTTTCAAGCACAGTGGCTGGCGGGGTTGACGTATCAAGAGCCTGCAACGCTTGCAGGGTCGGCAATTCATTTAAGGTGGACAAATTAAAATAGTCCAAAAACTGTTTGGTCGTGCCGTACAAGGCAGGCCGCCCCGGCACTTCTTTATACGCCAAAATCCTGATCCATTCGCGCTCCATCAAGGTTTGGATCATCCCCGTGCTGACGCTGACCCCACGGATGTCCTCAATATCGCCACGGGTGACGGGTTGCCGATAGGCAATAATCGCCAAGGTTTCCATTAACGCCTTTGAGTATTTGGGTGGTTTTTCCTCAAATAACCGGGACACCCAACGCGACAAATCCGAGCGCACC
>JAQTNZ010000043.1 GCA_028713595.1 Methylovulum sp.
CTTCCGAGCCATTGATGCGCAGCAATTGCTGCCAACCCATCTCTACGCCTTTGGGCAAATCCATAAGCAGGTTCATATATACACTGACCAATTTGGCGGTGTTTTCGGTGCGCTCCATGTAACGCGCCAGCCAATACAGGCGTTCTGCTGAACGAGATAACATTAGTGTCCCTCCATATTGATGATCCAAGTGTCTTTGCTGCCACCCCCTTGCGAGGAATTGACCACCAGCGAGCCTTTACGCAGGGCGACCCGTGTCAGGCCACCAGCGGTCACAAAAGTGTTTTCACCTTGTAAGATAAAGGGGCGCAAATCGATATGGCGCGGTTCCAGCTTGCCTTTGCACAAAGTTGGTGCGGTGGAGATGGCTAAAGTAGGTTGGCCGATGTAGTTGCGCGGATCGGCCTGGATGACTTTGCGGAATGCCTCCACTTCCTTGGCGGTGGCATGGGGACCGACCAGCATGCCGTAACCACCCGACTCATTAGCGGGTTTTACCACCAGTTCGGCCAGATGTTCCATAACGTAGTCAAAATGCTCCTTATTGCTGCACAAATACGTGGGCACATTCGGTAAAATCGGCTCTTCATTGAGATAATAGCGGATCATTTCCGGTACATAGGCATAGACCACCTTGTCATCGGCCACCCCTGCCCCGGGCGCGTTGGCTAGGGCGACATTGCCGGCTTTCCACGCCCGCATCAGGCCAGGCACACCGAAAGTAGAGTCTTTGCGGAACACTTCGGGGTCAAGAAAATCATCATCAATGCGCCGGTAAATCACATCGACTTTTTCCAGCCCTTCAATGGTGCGCATGTACACGCAATTGTCGTCCTTGACCACCAAATCGCCGCCTTCCACCAATTGCGCACCGATTTGTTGCGCCAGATAGGCGTGTTCAAAATAAGCCGAATTATAAATGCCCGGGGTCAGGACTACAATTTGCGGTTTGTCGGTTTGCGCGGGGGCAATCGATGAGAGCATGTCCTGCAACTGCGTCGGATAATCATCTATCGGCAGAATATCAATGCCTTGCAACAATTCAGGAAACACCCGCTTGGTGATAACCCGATTTTCCAGCATGTAAGACACACCGGAGGGGACACGCAGGTTGTCTTCCAGGACATACATGATGCCGTCTTTGTCACGCACCAGATCAGTGCCGCAGATATTGGCCCAGACATTGTGGCGCGGCTTCATGCCCACGCATTCTTTGCGGAAGTTTTTCGAGCTGTTGATGGTTTCGCTAGGGATTTTGCCTTCTTTAATAAAGGTTTGCTCACCATACACGTCGCTGATAAAACAATTGAGGGCGGTCAGGCGTTGCTTTAAGCCCTGCTCAATAATACGCCACTCCCTAGCGTCCATAATACGCGGGATAATGTCAAACGGCCAAGCGCGGTCAATATTGCCTTCATCGCTGTAGACGGTAAAGGTGATGCCCATCTCCATAATTGCCAGTTCCGCCGCGATCTTGCGCTTGTCTATATCGGTTTTTTTCAGCGAGTTTAGGTATTGGCATAAACTGTGGCTGACCGGACGCGGCTGAAATTCGGAATACATGAGTTCGTCGTAAGCGTTCTCGGTTGTGTAGTTTTCCCAGATCGATTTCATAGCTTCTTAATAGTTATTAATTTTTACATTGAATAAAGCATGAAGTATGCCACCATTTCGTAATGGTCAAGGTGCGGCCCTTTAAAACCACATAAGTTTCAGTAAAATAGTATCACCGATAACTCATTTAATCCTGCAAAAAATAGCTTAATTAATCTGAAAGCACGGGCAAACGGAAAAAGCGCGCCTTAACGGCAACGGCTTTTGCCTAACGCATAGAGACTGATTTTGCACCAAACCAATGCAATTGACAACAAGCGGCTTAAAATAGTGCGGACAACCTGCAAAAATAATCAGGCAGAGCGCATAGGGGGAAAGGGTCGCGCCACCTGACTAACCACGGCCTTATTAAAGTGTGGTTAGCACAAGCAACGGGGGAAAGCTAAAACACTTATTTGATTTTGGCTTCTTTATACATGACGTGTTTACGGACAACCGGATCAAATTTTTTGATCTCCATTTTTTCAGGCATGGTTTTTTTATTTTTGGTGGTGGTATAAAAATGGCCCGTGCCTTCGGTAGAAATTAACTTGATTTTATCGCGCATGGTGTGTCCTCTTAAGCTTTGATGCCGTTTTTACGCAAGTCCGCCAATACAGCGTCTATGCCATTTTTGTCGATGATCCGCATACCTTTGGCGGAAACCCGCAAACGGACCCAACGGTTTTCGCTTTCCACCCAAAATCTGTGATGTTGCAGATTAGGCAGAAAACGTCTTTTGGTTTTGTTGTTGGCGTGTGATACGTTATTGCCGACAGCCGGCTTTTTTCCTGTGACTTGACATATTCTGGTCATATTTACCTCTATGATGTGCCTTAATACTAAATAGCCGAGCTTTATACCAAAATTTCTTTGCAAGGTAAACTGCAATCTATAAAATAAGCACAATCCGCTTTATTTAAGGAACCCTAAATGGCTATAAAACTGGGCATGGTGATGGACTCCATCAGCCATATCAACATCAAAAAAGACACCAGTTTCGCCATGTTGCTGGAAGCGCAAGCCAGAGGCTGGGAGCTGCATTATATGGAGCTTAATGACCTGTACCTGCGCAATGGCCGAAGCTATGCCAGAACCCGCACCCTGAGGGTACAACGCGATCTTGGGTGCTGGCATAGCTTCATGACCGAGCAAGACCTGCCGCTGGATGCGCTTAATGTCATTATGATGCGCAAAGACCCGCCCTTTGACCCAGAATATATTTACGCGACTTACCTGCTGGAACGCGCCGAACATTTAGGGGTTTATGTCGTCAACAAACCGCAATCCTTGCGCGATGCCAACGAAAAGCTCTATACCGCCTGGTTTGCCCAGTGTTGCGCCGACACCTTGGTGACTCGCGAGCCAACCAAAATTCGGGAGTTTTTGCAGGAACACCAAGACATTATCCTAAAGCCCTTGGACGGCATGGGTGGCACGTCGATTTTTCATTTGCGCATTGGTGATCCTAATTTCAGCGTTATTACCGAAATTATGACACAATACCGTAGCCGCTATGTCATGGCGCAAAAATATTTGCCGGCCATCAAAGACGGTGATAAACGTATCCTGATGGTCAACGGTGAACCTGTGCCTTACTGCTTGGCGCGAATTCCGGCACAAGGCGAAACCCGTGGCAACTTGGCCGCTGGCGGCCACGGCGAGGGCCGTCCGTTAACCGCGCAAGATATGTGGATTGCCCAACAAGTGGGGCCTACCTTACGCGCCAAAGGGCTGGTGTTCGTCGGCTTGGATGTCATTGGCGATTGCCTGACCGAAATCAATGTCACCAGCCCTACCTGCGTGCAGGAACTTGACAAGCAATTTGGCATCAATATCAGCGCATTATTGATGGATCATATTGAAACTGTGGTCGGACATGGCTAAAAAAACGGCATTCCAACCCACCACAATCCTGAGCAAAAACGACCCGTTGCTGGTCGCTTTGTTCGTGGCGGCGGTCATCCATTTGGCCGTTGTCTTGGGGGTGAATTTCACCACGCCCAAAAGCGAAAAATTTAACCGCTCGATTGACATTACCTTGGTCAACACGCCCGCCCCAAAAGCCCCGCCGGAGGCCAAGTTTTTAGCCCCGGATAACCAGGTCGGTGCAGGGGAGCAGGTGCAAAAAGCCACCCCGCCCCAACAACAATTGCCCAGCCAAGGCGAGAGCGAACATAAGATCATTAAAAAAGCGGCGGAGGTGGCAAACAAACCGAAATCTGTCGAAAAGATACTGACACAACCAAGAGCGGTGCAAAAAGTTGAGACCCAAGACCGGCCTGATGACGGCGAAAGCGAGCAACGCCCACGCTTGGATGCGGAAACCTTGCGCAGCCAATTAGCGCAGCTAGGCACGGAAATCCGCCTAAGCCAGCAAAGCTCCGACAACAGCAAGATCAAAAACGTCAGCCAAGTCAGCACCCACCAGTTTTTGGCGGCACAGTACCAAAAAGACTGGGAAAGCAAAGTGGAGCGGATTGGCAACATGAATTACCCGGAAGTGGCCGCCAAAAGGAATTTTTCCGGGCGTTTGACCATGGATGTCGGCATCAGGGCGGACGGCAGCATCCAAAGCCTTGTCGTCACCCGCTCGTCAGGGCATCCGACATTGGATGAGGCGGCAAAAAATATTGTTAAGATGAGTGCGCCCTTCGCACCCTTCCCGACTGAATTGCTTAAGGAAGTCAATGTATTAATCATTACCCGCGTGTGGACATTCTCTGATGAATCTGGCATGAGCGCCCATTAAACCATCCACTATTTCAGATTTTAGCCCTATGATCGAACCCACTTACTTAGACAACCAATTCATCATCGCCATGCCTGGCTTGGCTGACCCGATTTTTTTCCACACCGTCACTTTTTTGTGCCAGCACAATAAGGACGGGGCCTTGGGCATTGTCATCAACCGCTGCACCGACATGAAATTGGGCGATATTTTCAAGCAGATGAATATCCCTTTCACCTCGCTGGCCGCCGCCGAAGCCCCCGTGTTTGCCGGTGGCCCGGTGCAGCAAGAGCGCGGCTTTGTCCTGCACAGCCCCGGCGGTGACTGGCACGCGACCTTGCCGATTTCGGACACCGTCTCGCTGACCACCTCACGGGATGTCTTGGAAGCGATTGCCGTCGGCCAAGGCCCCGAGCATTACTTGGTGGCCTTGGGCTATGCCGGTTGGGGCGAGGGGCAATTGGAGAAAGAAATGATCGCCAATGCCTGGCTCAACACCCCCTACGGCCAAGGGGTGTTGTTTGAAACCCCGATAGACAGGCGCTGGCATGAAGCCGCCGGACAAATTGGCATCGACATCAACAAACTGACGACGATGGCGGGACATGGCTAGTTTTGACCCGCTCGCCGCCAACATCCGCAACGACACCTATCTGGGCTTTGATTTTGGCAACAAAAAAATCGGCACGGCGGTCGGGCAAGTCACCACCGGCAGCGCCAGCTCGCTACAGACTTTGCGCTCGCCCAACCAAGTCCCGGATTGGCAAGCCATAGCCAAGCTGATTGACGAATGGCAACCGGCCGGGCTGGTGGTCGGCGTGTCCCGACAAGCTGACGGTAGCGACAACCCAATTACACCGCGCATGTTAAAATTCTGCCGGCAATTGGAAGGCCGCTTCCGCTTGCCGGTGTACCAACAGGACGAAACCCTATCCACCTTTGAAGCCAAGCAGCTGTTGTTCGATGAGACCCGCCTCAATGCCAGCAAGCTTTGGGCAGTGCAAGACCAGTTGGCGGCGCAGCTTATCTTGCAAAGCTGGCTTAACGATTTTACCCACAGGACGATTTAGTGTTAGACATTGACCATTTGCTCAACAAACTGGAAGCCGACTTACGGCAAATCATTATCGACAGGCACCTCACCCAACCACTGATGATCGGCATCCACACGGGCGGGGTGTGGGTGGCCGAAGCCATGCACCAACGGTTAGGTCTCAACGAACCGCTGGGCTTGCTGGACATTTCTTTTTACCGCGATGACTTTTCGCAAATTGGCGTACACCCTAATGTCAAACCTAGCCAATTGCCGCATAATATCGAAGGGCGCGACATTATCCTGATTGACGACGTGTTTTACACCGGGCGCACCATCCGTGCCGCCCTGAACGAAATTTTTGACTATGGCCGCCCTAACCGCGTAGTTTTAGGTGTGCTGATCGAGCGGGACGGCAAACAAATCCCCATCACCCCGGACTGCGCAGGCGAACGGATGGTTCTAACGGCCAAGCAACGCATCAAACTGACCGGCCCCGAACCTTTACACTTCCACATAGAAAACACGGCCGGCCATGACTGATAATTTGCAATTAAATGCAGAAGGCAAACTGAAACATTTTTTGACTATCGAAGGCTTAAGCAAACCCCTGTTGACCGAGATTTTGGACACCGCCGAATCCTTTGTCGGCGTATCCGACCACCAAATCAAGAAAGTGCCGTTGCTGCGGGGCAAAACCATCGTCAACCTCTTTTTTGAAAACAGCACCCGCACCCGCACCACCTTCGAGTTGGCTGCCAAACGCCTGTCGGCGGATGTCCTGAGCATGAGCATAGCCACCTCCTCCACCTCCAAAGGTGAAAGCCTGCTCGACACCATCCGCAACTTGGAATCCATGTTTGTCGATATGTTTGTGGTGCGCCATGCCATCAGCGGCGCGGCGCACTTTATCGCCCAGCATACCGCGCCGCATATCAGCGTCATCAATGCCGGTGACGGGCAACACGCCCACCCCACCCAGGCCATGCTGGACATGTTCACCATCCGGCAGATCAAAAAAGACTTTGCCCCCTTACGGGTGGCGATTATTGGCGACATCCTGCATTCGCGGGTGGCCCGCTCGCAAATCCAAGCGCTCAATACGCTGGGCGCTGCGGAAGTGCGGGTGATCGCCCCGAAAACCTTGCTGCCCGCTTATGTGGAAACCTTGGGGGTCACGGTCTCGCATAGCTTGTCCGAAGGCTTGCAGGACATTGATGTGGTCATCATGTTGCGCTTACAAAAAGAGCGTATGACTTCCGCCCTGCTGCCCAGTGAAAGCGAATATTTCAAATGTTTTGGCCTAACCGAGGGCAAGCTGAAAATCGCCAAACCCGATGCCATCGTCATGCACCCAGGACCGATTAACCGTGGCGTGGAAATTGAGTCGAAAGTCGCCGATGGCCCGCAATCGGTCATCTTAAAACAAGTCAGCAACGGCATTGCCGTGCGCATGGCGATCATGTCAATGGCGATGCAGCCACAGGGGGCTTTCTGATGCGCCACATCCATATCAAACAAGGCAGGATTATTGACCCTGCCAACGACATTGATCGGATCGGTTCGATATATATTAGCGATGGCAAAATCGCCTCCGTAACCGAAGCCCCCGCCGGGTTTAACGCCGACACCGTGATTGATGCCAGCAACCAGATTGTCTGCCCAGGTTTTATTGACTTGAGCGTACGCCTGCGCGAACCGGGGCAAAGCCGCAAAGCCACCTTCAAAAGCGAAACCCAAGCCGCCGCCAGCGCCGGTGTCACCACAATGTGCCTGCAACCGGACACCAAGCCGGTGATAGACACCCCCGCCGTGGCCGAATTGATTAAAGAATTGGCGCAGAAAGCCAATTACCCGCAGGTCTACCCCATTGCCGCCCTGACCCAAAAGCTGGAGGGCAATGAATTAAGCTCCATGTTGGCCCTAAAGGAAACCGGCTGCATTGCCGTCAGCAATGCCAACCAGCCTATCCGCAACCTGCTGATTTTAAGGCGGGCGATGGAATACGCCGCCAGCCATGACCTATTGCTGATATTCCGCCCTAACGATTACTGGCTGGGCAATAATGGTTGTGCGCATGAAGGCGCGGTCGCCACCCGCTACGGCTTGCCGAGCATCCCCGATGCGGCGGAAACCATCGCTCTGGACCAATGCCTGGAGCTTGCCGAACTGACCCGTTGCCGGGTGCATTTTGGGCAAATCAGTTGCAAGCGTTCAGTCATCAAAATCCATCAGGCCAACAAATACGGCTTGGCGGTCAGCGCCGATGTCGCCATCCACCAACTGCACTTGACCGAAAACGACATCAGGCCGTTTGACAGCGCCTATCATGTCCTGCCGCCGTTACGCACCGAAGCCGATAAGCAATATTTGCGGCAAGGCTTGGCTAGCGGCACGATCAGCAGCATTTGCTCGGATCATCAGCCACACGACATCGATGCCAAACTCGGTGCCTTTCCCGAAACCGAGCCGGGCATATCTTCATTGGAAACACTGTTGCCATTGATGCTGAAACTGGTGTCGCAACATGCCATCACCTTGGCGCAAGGCATAGCCGCCTTAAGCGAGCAGCCGGCGCGTATCCTGAAATTGCCAAGCGGGGCGTTAACGCCCGGCTTCCCTGCCGATGTCTGTGTGTTTGACCCTGAACTGTCGTGGCAAGTCAATGCCGAAAACTGGCGCAGCAAAGGCACCAACACCCCTTACTGGCACCGTACCTTAAAAGGCCGTGTCACCCATACCTTGCAAGCAGGGAAGCCTATTTTTTGCCTACAATAGGCATAACCACACCTAGCGAACTTAGCCACCATTCAAGTGAAAACGCGACCATGGCAACATGGCCGCGTTTAGCCGTGCAAGCCCTACGCCGACATCACGGCCTAACGCTACCGTTAGACAAATAAGTGAAGAACATCGGCAAAAACACCATAATGCTATAGACCAAGGCGATACCTGCAACAACCATCAAGAAGCTATATACTATTTTCATACCTTAACCTGCTGTTTTCTAATTATAGTTTTGTTGAAATGTCAATATATACCTAATCGGACAAATAGCAAGGACAGGAATAATAACCAAAGCGGCCAAACCCTAACCCCCACAAAACCAATAATTTGTCGGTTTTTTTTACAACCGTGAAAAAAACTGGCAAAATACCCCTGTTTTTTCAAATTGGCGCACAATTCGCCATATACAAAATCTATGGCTTAATTTTATAATTCAACTTCAAGAAGTTACAGTTTTTGTGCCACCCTTTGCAATGACACCCTAACTGCTTCAAGTTACCCCGTTTAGTGACAAGAACCAGGCCGATTTGCCGACAACTTGCAGACTTTAGCCATTAAAAGCCAACACCAGCCATTCAGCGCTACCGACACCTCAACTTAAGGGCTTGGCTTGATATGCGGACAAACACAATTATTTAGTGTTTTAATATCAGTGCATTAATAAAACGCGCTTATTTTTATTAAAAAGCAACACAATTACATTATCAAAAACAAGGCATTAACGGCATAAAAAAGTGTCATTTTTTTTTACAAACGGCTTTTAACAAAAGCATAAAAAACAGCTAACCTATTAAATTGCAAATATATTAAAATTTTTGGCATAAATAATGCTTTTATAAACACATAAAGATTTTAACCCATATCATTATTCTTAGGACGTTTACATGTCACTTATCAACAAAATCAGTCTAGCCATTACCAGCACGTTGTTGTTGTTCGCGCTTGCCACCCCCGTATCAGCGACAACCCTAACCGTAACCAACGTCACCCTGCCCTCCGGCACACCGTTTAACCTAACCATAACCGGCGGTTATTTTGGCTCCACGACACGCGCAATCAGCAGTCCTTATGCGGGTCAAATCATGCTGCAAACCAAAGAGCTAGGAGCCATTGGCACATGGTGCGTGGATGACCTGCACACCATTTATTTGGGCGGCACTTACAGCTACACCACTGGCCTTTTAAAAACTGACAGCAGCGGCAGCACCTTGGCTGGTTCAAACAACTTAAGCAGCCAACAAATCCATGATGTCATGGCATTGGCGACTTATGGCAACCAAGTGCTGGCCGGCATGGCTTCAGGCATCAACCACGACATCCTGTCAGGTGAAGTCCAAGCGGCGATATGGTCGGTCATTTACGGCGCATCCGTCACCGCCAGCGGTTCGGATGTTTCTGGCGTTTCCGCATTGACCTTCAATAACGGTGCCCAATCGCTGAAAACACTGGCGCCAACCCTAGCCACAGGCCCTGCGGTCGCTTTGTATAACCTTGCCACCAACGGCAGCATCCTTTCCCAAAGCTTGATCGCCTCTTCGACAGAACTGGCCCGCCTAGTCCCTGAACCTAACGCCTTGGCCTTAATGTCCATTGCCTTAGCTGCGGGCGCCACTTTACGCAAACGCCGTAACAGCAACTGAGCCAAGCACCTTTGCGCCATAAAAAAAGCCGCTGGATGCGGCTTTTTTTATGGCGCGGGACTTTTAGGGGTTTCATGCACCGGACAACAGCACATACACCGCCCCCGTGCCGCCATCTTTGGGAGGGGCCGAACAAAAGGCCAGCACATCCGGGTGTTGGCGCAACCAGACATTGATATTATTTTTAAGTATCGGATAGTTTTCTTGCGAACGGTAGCCTTTGCCGTGGACAATATGCACACAGCGGCAGCCTGACCTGACGCACTCACGCAGGAACACCATCAACTCCCGTTGCGCGGCATTGCTGGTAAGCCCATGCAGATCCATTTCCGCCTCGGGCGCAAAATAACCTTGGCGCAATCTCACCAAGCTATTTTTGGCAACGCCG
>JAQTNZ010000044.1 GCA_028713595.1 Methylovulum sp.
TATCAATGTGCCGATTGAAGGGCCTTATAAGGCGGATCATTACCGCTATTGAGGGTTGCCTAACTCTGTTGGGTTAGTTTAAAAAGGCGCGGCATTTAAAATGTCCGCGCCTTTTGTACTTAAATGGGGTGTCCAACTGGCTATGGTTTCAAGTTTAAGATACGGAATATAAAATGCAACTACACAAAAAACATCCGCAATTGTTCAGTTTTGAGTTTTACCCGCCCAAAACCGAGGAAGGGGCGGCTAGTTTACAGCTAGTCCATAGCCAATTGGCGAAACTCAACCCCGATTTTTTCTCGGTGACGTTTGGTGCGGGCGGTTCCACCCGCGACAAAACCTTTGATACGGTGGTCGATATCCAGGCCAAAGGCATTGCCGCCGCCCCGCATTTGTCGTGTGTCGCTTCCACCAAAGCCAATATCCGTACTATCCTTAAAGAGTATCAGGATAACGGTATCAGCAAAATTGTCGCTTTGCGCGGTGATTTGCCATCAGGCATGATGTCCGCTGGCGAATTCCGTTATGCCAATGAATTGGTCGAATTTATCCGTCAGGAAACCGGCGGCTATTTTCAAATCCATGTCGCCGCTTACCCGGAAGTGCATCCGCAAGCCGTCAATGCGGCCACCGATTTCCAAAACTTTAAGCGCAAGGTCGAGGCCGGGGCTGATGCCGCGATCACCCAGTATTTTTATAATGCCGAAGCGTATTTTTATTTTGTCGATAATTGCGAAAAGCAAGGCATTGACATACCGATAGTGCCGGGCATTATGCCGATTAACCAATATACGCAGTTGTTCCGTTTTTCCGAGATGTGCGGGGCGGACATTCCGCGCTGGATGCGTAAAAAGCTGGAGAGTTACGGTGATGACCGTGCGTCCATCCAAGCCTTTGGTGTGGAGCTGGTGACAGACCTTTGCCAACGCTTGCTCGATAACGGTGCGCCAGGGCTGCATTTTTATACCATGAACCAATCCGCCTTGACCTTGGCGATCTTGGCAAACCTGCGCCAGTAAGCATTTAAGCACCCCGAAAGACACAAGCCGTGCTTCGGGGTGTCCGCGTTTAGCCTAAAGCCTTGACCGCGTCTTCGGTTCTGGCAAAGACTTTGCCGGGTTTGAGTTGCTCGAAAAAATCGGTTTTTTCCAACTTATCCAGCACCTGATCTTGGGTTTCCGACAGGTTCAAGGATTTCCCCAACGCTTGCAGACCTTGGTTAAAAATTTCCAAGGCATCCAACGCCGTGGCATCTATATCATTGACCGCGCTGAGTATCAGCACGATATGGCGGGTGTTGGGCTGGCGTTTCAGCTCGCCGGCCAGATAGTCTTCAATATAACTGACATTGGCGAAAGTGATGCTTTCATCTATGCGCACCAGTAACAAATGGTGCCAGGTTTCGACGCTATGGCGTTTGATGTTGCGGAAATGCTCGGTGTCCGGCACGCGTCCGACCACGGCGATATGCGGTTGGCTGGCTTTGCGCAAATGGCTGGCAATGGTCAAGATAATCCCCAAGGTGATGCCTTGCTCAATGCCGAACACCAGCACGCCCAATAAGGTCGCCAATTCCGCCATGCCATCGCCGCTATCGTATTGCCAGGTATGGATAATATGCTTGATACGCACCAGCCGGAAAATGGCGACCAAGATAATTGCCGCCAAAGCCGCTTTGGGGATGTTCTCAAACGATGAGCTGAAAAATATCACCGACAAGCCAAGCAGGGTGGCGGCAATCAACATCGCCATTTGCGTGCGGGCACCTGCCGAAAAATTCACCATCGTCCGGCTAAAGCCGCCCGCCACTGGCATCCCCCCGAAAACCGCCGCCGTTAAATTGGCGCTGCCCAAGGCGATCAACTCCTGGTTGGGGATGATTTTCTCGCCCCTGAGGTTGGCAGTGACTTTGGCAATGGCGACGCTCTCAACATACGAGATTAAGCCGATAAAACCGGCATAAGGCAGTAGCAGCCGCCATTTTTCGGCATCGGGAAAAGTAATGGCGGGTGTCGGGAAACCCTGTGGTAAAGGGCCGACAATGGACACTGAATGTCCCGCCAATTGCCCATAACTGACCGCCAAGGTGGACAGTATGACGATCAATAAAGGCCCGCATTTGCTGATGGCGGTGACTAGGGACAGGTTCACGCCTAATCTTTTTAGCAAACGGGTCAACGGTGAGCCCAGAAATATCAGTAATGCCAACGAACTCAGGCTGATGGTCAGGGTTGCCGGAGAAAAGCCTTGTGCCGCTTGGGCATAACAGCCCACATCCAGTGCACAGGTAGGCATTTTGATGCCCAACACTTGTGGCAATTGATTGACAATAATCAGTAAGGCCGCGCCGCTGGTGAACCCTGCCAACACCGGATGGCTGATAAAATTGACTAGGCTGCCCATGCGCAGTAGCGCCATCGCCAGCATAATCGCCCCGATTTCCGCCGATAGGATCAGGCCGCTTTCGGCAGGGGTGCCTAGGGCTTGGATTTCGGGGGCGGTCAAGGCGCTGGCGATCATAATCGCGGCCACCGACACCGGCCCTACCGATAAGGTGCGGCTGGTGCCTAATAAAGCATAGACGACAGGGGGTAGGATGCTGGCATATAGGCCCAATTGTGGCGGCAAGCCGGCCAGGATTGCGTAGGCAATGCCTTGCGGGACCAGCAAAATGGCGGTGATGATGCCGGCGAACAGGTCATCGTTAAAGTCTTGGCGGCGATACTGTTGCAGCCAGCCGATAATGGGCAGAAACTTCGCCAATGCGGCTTCCTCAGAGACCATACCCCGATTCCTATGATTGAGCTTTAGATACAGCAAAGATAAATAAGGCGGCATATCATCGTCCCCTGTGCGGTGTGTACTGAAAAACGGTTATCCTGTCGCTTGCCAACATCCCTCAGCCGGCCTTTTGCCAAGCCTCAAAACCACCGGCCATAGACAAGACATTTTTGTAACCCAATTCCTGCATACTGTGTGCCGCCAAGGCCGAGCGCCCGCCTGTGCGGCAATAAATCAGCACCGCCTTGGCTTTGTCCGCCAACTCCGGGACAGCGCCTATCTTAAATTCCAACACGCCGCGCGGCAGCAGGACGGCATTGTCAATATGGCCGGCCGCATATTCGCTTTCTTCGCGGGTATCGACCAGCACCAAATTGCCTTCGTTAAGCAGTTGTTTGGCCGTTGCCACCGTGACTTCGGTGATCTGCTGTTTGGCTTGGGCGACCAAATCTTGCACTGTCCATGCCTGTCTGAGCGGGGCGTTTTGCTCACGCACCACAATCGCGTCTTGGCGTTCATTTTCGTCCAAGCCGCAATAACGGTTGGCGGGGACAGCCTCGTCAATCAAACGCGGTTTCGGCAAGTTTAGGTTGGCCATAATGTCGATGAATTGCTCACGCGATTTGCCCGACAAACGCGGGTTGGTCTCCCGTTCTTGGGCAATGCAACTGACCCAGCGGCCCTGATAGTCATGCCCTGGATAAACCAAGGTTTCAGCGGGTAAGGTGAACAGGCGTTGGGTGATGCAATCGTACAACGCCCCGGCATCGCCACCTTGAAAATCGGTGCGCCCACAACCGCCAATAAATAAGGAATCGCCGGTAAACACACGGTCACGCCATAAAAACGACAGGCTGCCTCGGGTATGGCCCGGAGTGGCGATCACCTTGATCTGTTCGCCTTCGCCAAAGGTAAAAATATCGCCATCCTGGATTTGGATGTCGGCGGTGGTCGCACCACACAATTCGCTGACCGCCGTTTGTGCGCCCAAACGTTGGCGCAACAGGCCGCCTGCGGTGATGTGGTCGGCATGGACATGGGTTTCCAAGGTGTATTTCAATTGCAAATCGTGCGCGGCCAATAGGGCGATGTAATCGTCGATATGGGTGTTGACCGGATCAATAAATACGGCATCTTTGCTGACAGGGTCGGCAATCATGTAAGTGTAAGTCCAGGTTTCTGCATCGAATAATTGTTTGAATAACATAAGGTCGCCTCGTGTGTTTGCGGGTTAACGTGCTGGAGTAGTCCGGCACGGTTTTATAGTTCTTTAACGATATAAAGCAAGCCTTGTGCCGTTTTTATAAGGTGTTGTTATAGTAGGGTAAGCTTAAATGGTGTATGCCATAGTGTTTCAAAATTTATGGATATGAACCGTTTTTATGTTTCATATAAAAATAATGAATCATTATTGAAACAATGCTGCCCATCACCGTGTTTGAGTCAATGCTAAGGGCATGGCGTAAAAAAATACGTCATCTGCGCTTGAAATTTTGCCAAGCCCACCCATTATTGTCAGCGGGTACCCAATAATTTGTTTATTTGTAACGTGTTATCATTCAATGTATTGGAGGTTATTATGGCTATTGTCCGTTATCAGCCTTGGGGCTTGTTAAACCAACTGCAAAAAGAATTGGAGCGTGATTACCGAAACGGCGGTGAAGGTTCGATTGCCACTGCGGAATGGGCACCGGCGGTGGATATTAAGGAAGAAAACGACAAGTTCGTGTTGCACGCCGATATTCCCGGAGTCAAGCCCGAAGATATGGATATCAGCATGGACGATGGTGTGTTGACCATAAGGGGTGAAAAAAAGACCGAAGCCACCACTTCACAGGAGGGTTACAAGCGGGTCGAGCGTTCTTATGGTAGCTTTTATAGGCGTTTCAGCTTGCCCGATAGCGCCAATGCCGAGGCTATCAGCGCCAAATCCAAGCATGGGGTTTTGGAAGTCACCATCCCCAAGCGTGAGGCCGTACAGCCTAAGAAAATCAACGTCTCTACAGACGAATAAAACCATTACGGAGCCTTGCCGGTTCCGTTTTTTGGCAAACACCGGATAGGGTGGGCAAAAGCTGCAAGTAATATTAGCCAAGCTTATGCTAATATATGCGATAATAAGAAGTTCTTGCATCCAATCTCCCACCGCCTAATGTTTGCGGAGCCGCCTACCGTTGATTGCCGGTGCCCGAACTCTGCAACTGACGCGGGAAGATGGATGCGCCTTCCTTTTACGCTTGCCTGTCCCTTATCATGATCCCTGATTTTCTGGTTATCGGCGCACAAAAGTCCGGTACAACTTGGCTGGACCGCAATTTGCGCAACCATCCCAACATCTGGTTACCGCCTGAAAAAGAAATCCATTTCTTTGATTTCCCGCCGTTAATCCCTTTCTTTTTCCTGTTATTTGCGCCGATGCGCCCCGTCCGCCATTGGGCGAAAAACCGTATGTTGCGTGACTGGAAGAAAGTGTGTGACGGGGAACAGGCCTGTGCGTGGTATATCCGCTATTATTTTGGGGTGCGCACCCAAGGCTGGTATGTCTCTTTGTTTAAGCCGGCGGCCCAGCAATGTTGCGGGGAAGTCACGCCCCGTTATGCCATTTTGAGCGAAGCGAAAATCGCCAAAGTCCATGCCTTAATGCCGGATGCGAAAATCATCTATCTGCTCCGCAATCCCATTGAGCGTATCTGGTCGGATTTGGCGATGTTTAGCCGCCCAAAATTCGGTAGCCAAGGATTGCAAGCCGATGATGACGCAGCCATCCAACGCTTTATCAGCAACGCTTCCCACCAAGCCAGCTCCCGCTATGTCAGAAACTTGGAACGCTGGGGCACGTTTTATCCGCCCGAACAGATGTTTATCGGCTTTCAAGGGCAGATCCGTGATAACCCGGAGCAATTGCTGAAAGATGTTTGCCAATTTTTGGCGGTTGATGCCTCCGATGAGCATATTTCCAAAATGGCTAAACAACGCATCAATTCCCATGATTACCCCGACATGCCACCCGGCATCGCTAAGGCCCTTGCCAAGTTGTTCATCAGTGATATTGAAATGCTGCACCAGCGTTTTGACAATGAATATACCGCGCAATGGCTGGCTTCTGCACAAGGTTATCTGGATGAAGGGAAGGGCTAAAGCGGCTATTGTTGAGCCAGCCGCTTTAGTTTTATGAATGTGCGAGGGAGGAAGTTTGGACAAAAAATCCCGAAAATTTGCAGGGTTAGGGTATTGCCCATGGACTAACCCAATTTGTAGAAGAGGGGCTTAAGGTGTATGGGCATACACGGCGTATGCCCACACGGATTAAGAAGCTTATGGCAATTAACGGCCTACAGCTTTAAAGATGGAGAAGAAAATGTCGGTGTTATCAATAGTGCCCGCAAAAAGTTCTGCACGGCGGCCATAAGCGGACAGCGGAATGTCGCCGCCCGTGTGGACAGCTGATGTACCGGCAACTTGGCCTGTTATGAAGTAACCGGTGCTTGCGTCACGGATAGGCCGTGTGGTGGCGGTATCGTAAGTGTTAAGGCGTGGGGCGCCAATCAAATCTGTTTTATTGAACGGTTGTTGTGAGTCATTGATCGGTTGGTCGTTAGTGCGCCAGTCTTCATAACGGTCAGCGTTAGCGCCGTAACCTATCAGCAAACGCTTATCAACATTGGTGGTGGTGGGGTAGCCGTCCGCTTCGATGGTGTATTTAGGGAAGCTGGCAAGGTCATAGTTGCCCACTACGCTATCACGCATATCAGCTACAGTATTGGTTTTAGCTTGCAGTGCCACATCGGTGACCGTAGAAGCGCCGATAATAACCGCGCCAGCGCATTCATGGTCAGCCGTCACCAAAACTAAAGTGTCTGGATGTGGGTTGCCGGCAAAATCACCGGTGCCGTCAACGAAATCTTTCGCTTTTTGTATGGCATGGTCAAACTCGATGGTATCAAGCATCATGCGCTCGCTATCCATATTATGGGCTTGTTTGTCGATAGAGGCGCCTTCGACCATTAACAAGAAACCGTTGGTGCTGTTGGTGTCCAACACGTCCAAGGCTTTCTTGGTCATTTCATCCAACATAGGCTGGTCAGTGAAACCATACTGCGCTACAACGCTAGAAGAAGAAGGTGCACGGCGGTCGGCAATTTTATCCAGCGCGACGTTCATGTTGGAGAATGAGAACAAGCCCAATAATGGGGCATTGTTGGCGCTGCTCATCAAAGTGGTTTTATCGGGTGCGTAGTTCCAACCGGCAGTTTTAAAATCGTTGATCAGGTTACGGCTTGGATCAATCGCACCAGGTGCTACGCCCCAACCGGCGATAATATCTGCTGGCATGGTATAGTCGGTGGCGGACGTGCGTTGTGAACCGGACAAATCTTGTGGTGAGGTGGTGTTGGAGGCGTTAGGCAGGAACCATTTGCGGCCACCGCCTAATAATACGGTCAAGCCTGTATGGGAGGCATCGTCCAAATATTGGTCAACAATACCTGTGCCAGCCCCACGATCTTGGGTATGGATAGCATTGGAAGCGGGAGTCGCGTCAAATACGTCAGCCGTGGTGACAATACCCAGCTTTTTGCCTTGTTTGCGCGCCATATACTCGGACAGGAATTCAACGCGTGGGTTGTCGAATTTGGCGGTAGTGTCATCAGGCCATACGCCTTCTTGGTTATTGGCGGCTTTGTTGCCAGTGACATAGTTTTGCATACCGGGTGCTGAATCCGTAACGATCGAGTTCAATGACGCGGTCATGATCATTGCCGTGTGCGGGAAGGTGTCCATCGCCAATTTAGTGTTCACTTTACCTTGTGAGTAACCGTTCAGCATGATGCGGGCGGCAGTACGTTGGCTGGCCCCCATACCGTCACCCAACAGGATGATGACGTTTTTGACTGTGCTGCCATTTATGCCCGCTAAAGGTGACAGGACGATTTCAAAGTTACCTGTGGCAGAAACAGTTTGGCCGTCATCTTGAGTAGCCTTGGCCGTAAAGGTGTGTACAATCGGTTTAAGGTTTGAATAGCCACGCACCGATGCAACGACAGCGTTAGGCACGGTTGCGGTGATGGCTGTTGCAGGTACCAAGCTAGTAGTGTTGGCGGCAGGCGTATAAGGTTTACCGTCGATAGACCATACTACGCTAGTGATAGTCCGTCCCGCATCTGGACGCACAGTCGCTTGCAGGTCAAAACGTTGGCCTGGGACGAAACGGGCGATCTGCGGGGCAGATTGCGCGCCATTAGTGGCAAACAATTGGCTAGGTGGGGTCAAGCGGCTAATGACAGGTGCAGCAACCGCACTATCTAAGCCAGCAGCCAAAATAGAAGCAACCGTAGCGGCTACCAGAGTATGACGATGTTTCATTGCAAGTATCTCCAAATGTTAATGGTAAAATATAAACACTGATTGCGGTATGTCCTTCCCTTTATGGAACCTTCCCTTATTTGATGGGCGGGTCGCCATCAAATTACCTGTAAACCCGGCAGAATTACCGCATTCTGCCGACAGCTAATCCAGTATCAGCCGCGTGTAGGACATGCGGCCATTGGCTTCTTCCTGGTTGCCCAATTTGAGTGTCCCTGTCAATTGCCATAACCCCGGACGGTAAGAGACCACCTTGTCCTTGTCGGCGGGTGGCACATGCACAAACACGGTGGCGGCGGGAAGATCGTCAGCCGGGCCGTCTTCTTTTTCTGCCAAACTCACGGGCAAGGGCGCGAGCATAAACAGGCCGATGGTGGGTTCTTCTTCTTTAATCATGTAGCCTGATAGGCGGACGCGCTTATTGTTAAGCCCTAACAGCTTTGCTGTGGGCTTTAGGCCTAGCGGCCCTACGGGGAACTGGTAAAATTCTGTCAGGCTGAGTTCAGTCACCCCAGCGGGCAACACGTTTGCAACTTCGGCGGGCGAAGTTTTGGTGATATTGTCTTCTTTGCTTGCCTGTCCGGCACACGCTGCCAAAACTAACGAAGCCAGCAGGCAACAGATAAAACGATGGCTTGGTAAAACGCCCACACAGACCTCCAATAACGAAATAATCCCTAAGATTACCCAGTTAAGATGTCAGTATTGTGAAATGTTACCGTTGGCTAAATGAAAAATATTTTTTGATAAACTGTCCGGTTATTGTCAGGGACGGCAAACTTTACCCAAGCACCCGCCCACAACCCTAAAGGACATGGTTTTATTTTGCGTAAACACACTACAATTGACCGTGGTTATGGCAGAATTGGCACAATCGGCTAGACTAATGGGTACACAGCGGCAGCAAACTATTAACCTACCCTTACGATAGAGGAGACATTTATCATGACGACACCACCCCGTTTAGCTATGTTTACTGGCTTGTGCATAATGGCGGCAACGGCCTTTGCCGGCACACTCAAGAAAGACGGCTGGGAAGCCAGCGGTTGCGGCGCCAAACCAGTCGCCCCGGAGCTGAATTATGAGTCGATTCCGGCTTTTAATGACAGTGTCGCCGCGTTGGATGCTTGGCAACAAACCACCGTGCCTTATTTTGAATGTCTGGTGAAAGAGGCCGCTGCGGATATCAAAAAGATCAGCGATACCGTCAGCCAGCAACAAAAAGACCATAAGGAGTTTGTCGAAGCCATCAACGCGGAAGCGGCGGCGGTCAAACAACGGGTTGAAAGCGACAATGTTTTGCCGCCCATGCCTGAGCAGCAGTAAAGGATAAGGTGGGTTTCACTTGCCCATCCCGTATCAAGCCAGATAGCCCCCTTTTTATAATTTACGAATCCATGATAAGAACCCCGCCTTCCTTACCCGTTTCGCCGTTAAAAACCGCCCTAATTTTGCTCGGCGTGTTAGCACTTGCCGCTTGTGCGTCCCAAGAAACCACCCACACGGGGTTTTTGAGCCATTACGAGCAGTTGCAGCCGATTAAGGACAATAGCCGCGATCGGGTGTTTAAGGGCCAGCAAATGTCGAAGTATGTCGCGTTTATGGTCGATGATCCCGTTTATATCCCCGGTGCGAAGTCGGACAAGGATGTCAGTGACATTGACCTTGCCGAGATAAAGGCCGCGTTTCGGGTGGCGGCGATTGAGGCTTTTTCGGAACGCTTCCATTACACCACCGAGCCGGGGGCTTATGTGCTGCGGGTCAAGTTGGCGATTACCGGCATTAACCGGCCTGTGTATTTGTTTAAGATAAAAAACCTGTTTGTGATGGCGCCGGTATCGAACGGCGGGGCGAGCAGTGAAAGCGAGGTGGTGGATTCGGTGACGGGGCAACGGTTGGCGGCGTTGGCGACCTATACCAACGCCAATCCTATACAGGGCGGGGTGTTGGGGTACTTTACACGCTATGGCCACGCCAAAAGCGTACTGGCCGGACAGGCGGAAAAGGTGTTGGCAATTT
>JAQTNZ010000045.1 GCA_028713595.1 Methylovulum sp.
ACTATATAAGTCAAATCCATCGGCACCTGCCTAAATTGATAAACGCCGGCTGCGTCTGACACCGTGCTGGCCAACGGCTGCATGGTCGCCCTGTCCAGCAAAACTACAGGACATGAAACTGGGGTCGTGCCTGTTTTGACCGTACCCAATATTTTTCCCAAGATCAGCTTGTCTTTGGAAGGCACCACTATCTTGCCTAGCAATTGCGCAGGGGCCAGACGCTTGGCGGCGTTAGCGGGGGCGCGGCGGATACCGGCAGACCGCCCGCCCCTGACCAACGCCGCCGCCGTCAGGGTTGCTGGGTCAAGCAGTGTGCGGGGCGTTGCGGTTGACGTGAATCCGGGATCGGTCAGTCCCTCAGCGATAGGCGCGGCACCTTGGATTATCCTGACATTGTTGTATAGCAACGGGCTATTGTATGCCGACGTGTTGCCGCACAGTCCCAACATTGCATTTGAGAGGCCGCCCACGCCATTCGAAAACACTCTGGACTGAAGCGCCCCGCCTAAATACAGATAATAAAAGCTGTCATGATACTCCAGCGCGACCGTGCTGAAAGTAGTGTAACCGGCGATAGCCATATAGATCACTGTAGTGCCATTAATGGCCACGCTCAAGCGATTGGCGACATTGTCGCCCCGCCAATTGAACGTAATGTTCCCTGTACTGAAAATTGGGTATTGTCCGGCGCTGCTGGAGCCGAGCGAACCGATCTGCACGTCAAACTGTATCGCAAAGCTGCGGTACGCATACAGGTTTAAAATGCCGGTCAAATCCAGATTCATCGTCACGCCAGTCGTGCCGATTTGCAGCGAACCTGAAGAGATGCGCGGATAAGTCGCGTTGCCGCCGTACTTTGTCCAGGCCCGGCTGCCGCCGCCTTTAAGGTCGAAAAAATTAGCTGTCCAGGTTGTCGCTGAAATAACGACGTCGCTTATCGTAGTCATGACCAAGCGTTTGTCAAGTCAACCAAAAAATTGCCGCCGGCACCGCCAGTAGAAATGGGTATCGAAACAAAATTGCCCCCATTGGGGGCAAACCCTGTCAGCACCGTATAGTTCGGCACAATACCCGAAGCGGTGCCGTTTCCTGGAAACGGATTGGCATGCTGGGGTGAATACAGCCCAGGCACTGCGCTGCACCTGACTCCCGCCGTGCCGCTGCTGGACAGCCGCTCAACAAACACCAGTGGCGAATAGAAAAACCCGTTGTCTAGCGGGTTAGGGAACTGCAACCCCGCCTCGCCGAAACCATAACCGCCAAACATCCGGTTTCCCACCAAGGCCAGTACGCCGCCAGCATTGTAGCCGCTGTAATCCATGCCCGCCCAGGCTTGTTGTGCTGTAAACGACGTGCTAAAAACCCCGTTCAAGTACAAATTGAGTCCGGTCGCGGCAACAGAGTTAGCGGCGTATGAGCCGGTGCCGTAATTGCCGTGCAGCAAAAACGCGTTGTTAGCATCGCTGGGCAAATTGCTGGTGAAATCGCCGAACCCGTGCAAGCAGCAGCTGAGCGCCCCCGGCCAAACGAACAAATAAAACGCCTTGGCGCTGGCGACTAAAATCCACGGCTGCCCCGTTGAATTCGTGATATTGCTTTTATGCCAAGGCAACACGTTGCCTGTCCACACCGCTGCTGGCGGTGACACGCCCGTGCCGATGTCAATCCCTGTCATGGCCTTGTACATCGACACCGCCGCGACCTGCGCCGCCGGTGTGCCCCATTGCGCCCCACTATCATCAATGCGCAAGACATAGCGCGTCCCGCCCGAATCGGCGTTTTGATAAGCCGCCTTGTTGGCGCCCGAATAAGCCTTGGTCCACCCACTAGGCGACACCTTGGCCGAGATAGTCCCCGTGGCCGGTGACGACGGGTTGCCGGCCACGTTGAACGTCAGCGTCGTTGAAGTTGTCCCCGTCACCAGAAAGTCACCGTTATAAGCGGCCTCATTGGCCCCCGAAACGGCAATCACTTGGTTGGCGACAAAGCCATGCCCCGCCGCCACCGTCAAGGTCGCCACGCCGCCGGTCTGCGTTATCGACGTGACTGCCCTGGTGTTGTAGCCGGTCAGCAAACAGCCGTCCAGCACATTGATCAACGCGCTTACGGTGCCGCTCAGCGTCGGTGCGCCCGTATCATCGGATCGGTAAAATTTAACGGGTAATGTCGCCATTTCTAAATGCCTTATATTTGTGGTGTAATCTCATTAAAAACAGCTCAACCCTAAGCGGAATCACGGATACCTCAGCCAGCAAGTCATAATAGCGAACTAACAGCTTAGTTCTTTTATATCTTGAAAACATCAATTTGAATCTCCCCTGACCTGAATCTTAAATTGGTCGGTAAAAGCCACGGCCTCGGATTGGTTTGTGCATCGCGCTATCCAAAGCGGAAAATTTGCCGAAATCGTGTTAAACCGGAAGCAGTTGCCCGTTGACCAGCCCAGTCCCCATGCCGCCGCACTAATAGTAAAATACGCTTGTTGGGTCAATGGGTTGATCGGCGAAAAATCTTCGTTGGCCGTGCCGATGGCGATCAGCCCGTAACTCTCGCCGTAGCAGCTGAATGCGGTTGGCGAAGTGAACACAACCACCCACCTCTCCATGATCGCCCCCTGGTTGGTCACAATAATCGGAAACAGCAGCGAATTGAACTGCGCTAACGGCGCGGTGCCGCTGCGCGTGTCTGCCCACGCCGCCGTCCAAGCAGTCTGTTCAAACGCGACATTAACCCTCGCCTGCATGTCACCGATCAACAGCGCCGAACTGATAAACGACGTATTGGCCGGGTAATCGTGCGTCAAAGTCCGCTGCAACGTTATCTGTCCAGAGATTTGGACATCGGTGATTAACCGCATATCTTCGACCCGGTGCTCTATATAAAAAGGTTGCACAAACCCTGTAAATACAGGGCTGGGGGCAATCGTCACCGTCCCGGCATTAAGGTCGGCTGTGTAATTGCTGGCCGGAATGATCAGGCCGTTTTTGTCATACAGCCGCGCATAAGCCAGCCGTGTCCGCCCCATGTCGTAAGTATGGCTGGCGACCGCTGGATTAGGCAGCGTATACGTTTGCGTGTTATGAATAATCGCCATATTGCCTTGCCGAAAAATCGGAACACGGCCATCCGATGGCAAACGCACTGTATTGATGCCCAAAATACTGGCATCCAGCGGCAAGTAGCTCAACAAGACGGCGTTAAACTTTGCTGTTTCAGCTTTGATGGGCAACGGCGCCCAAATATACCCATTGACGACGTTTGCGGCATCATACCAACCGGATGCCTTGGCATCTGACGACAAGCTGCTGTCCAGCACTTGCTGACCAAACGATAGCCACCACGCCCCCGTCAGCCAATTGACATGGCCTTGTACAAGGGGGTCATTAATATTCCCGTTATTGTCGGCGCTGGCGATAATCTCAACCCCGTCAAATGCCACAGCCGTCACCTGAAATTGTCCGGTTGCCAACGGTGCACCCGGTGTGCGGCCATACATCTCCATCACCAGCGTTGACCCCTTGACGGTCACCGCGCTCTTAATCGTCAGTGACGTGCTGCCGCCTGTCCAACTGGTAAGGGTCGCAAGCCCTGTTTGGTAATCGATAGTACCCGCCGCTATCGCCGCATCATTCAGTCTGTTTTGGTTGCGGTAAAGGGTGCCGTTGCGGTCTATAAAAACAGTCCCGGCATAAATGAACCGCAATGACCCCGCCACCAAATCCTCAGCGGTTGCAGGCGACAAATCAACCCTGATTTGCGTTAACGACACCGACTCGATTTTTGCCGCCGTTGATGCCGTATCCAACGAATATTGGCAATTAAATGACGTGCCGCCCAACAGTTGCGATGTCGTTTCGACATGCTGCTGATTGGGCAAGTGCCGGACAACACCTGCAAAAAACACTTGACCGTCCGTTTTCAGATAGCTGTATGTTTCGACTGCCGTAAACGATACGACCCCGGTACTGTAATTAATGGTGCCGACAGTGCTGCCGTCTTTGTCCACGATATGCCCAGCCGAATCGTCGGTCACGGCCATATCGACAAATCCTTCTGTCGTCGTGGTCGTTTGGGCGACCGTGTTTAAAAAATCGATTTCATTTTTCTTTTCGGAAACCTGATAGGCGATATGAACCGATCACGGCTTGACCGGATGCTGTGTCAGCGTGGTGGTGACCACGCCGGAGCCGTCACCGCTCAATGCAAAAACATCATTAACCAATTCGGACTGGTCATAATTAAGCGTAAACGTCGTGCCGGATGTTGGTAAAACGTTGGGCTTGATCCGCAAGTCGCCCGTGGCCGCGACAAGCCGACCCGTCGCATCTCCGCTGATCGTCCCGTCATCGGCGACACTGGCTGACTTGCTGACCCCATTTTGTTGCCATGCAATGTCAAGCGACCCAGGCACCACGGGCGTATTGGCCAGCGTAATCCTGACCTCTGCAATCGGGGTCTGCCCGGAATAGGTCTGGCGGGTATATTCGATGGGTGTCGCCCAGGCAAAAATAATCTGCGTGTCGACATCCGGCAACGCTTTAGTAGTGAGCGACACCCCACCCGTCGAGTAACTGACCGTGGCGGTGCCGATGTCCACACCTTTTCCGGCCAGATGCCCGTTGCCGTTATCATATAAGGTATACCACCGATTCAACGCCCGGTAACTGATAGTCAACGTCCCAGCGGTAGGTATAGGCCGCAACGTCTCAACCCAGGTGAACCCGCGATTATTGATAGTGACGTCAATCGCCAGCGTCGAAGAGCTGTCATACGTCACCACCGCCTGTGTGGCCACCGCCACAACAGTTTCTGCCCATACTGTCGCACCGCTGATCTGTATGCCGCCGGACGCATAATCTACAGTCCCCGTATAAGCGCCAAGGTTGCCGTTAGTCAGGATAATCGCGCCCAAGCGGTCGTCCTTATAAACAACCCCTCCGATTGTCAATGTCAGCGACCCCGGTAAGATGCCACGACCCAGATAAAGGTAATCAACATAATCCGGTGCCGCCGAACTGCCCAGAGCCAACGTCGCCTGCAAGTCATTAACGGCGCTTGCTTGAATATAATTTGCCCGCGCTGAATTGACAGGCACATCGACCAAGGGCGATTCGGCGGTCGTCGACGGGGCCAGGCGCTCATAGGGCGAGTCGATCTGCACAACGACGTCGTTGGCTACCAGAGCCGACGTGATGGCTTTTACCCCATAATACTGGGCAATATCGGACACCAGCGTCGACCGTACCAGCGTCGGGCAACCCGTTTTACTGACCCGCACGGGATCAACGCCGACAAAATCCTGCTGAAGCGGGTCGCTGATCTCTAAAATCAGCACATCCTTAAAAAACTCGGCGGTATCAAAAAACGACTGGGTCTGGCGGCTCTTGATTGAAGATACCCGCACATACTGTTCGGCGGGCGTATAGCCATCGGCCTCGACCGACAGCACGATCACATCGCCGATCTGCGGGGTGTCGGCTGATATGGGCGATGTGATGGTGGTCGCGTTGGCGACGCTGAATAACTGTAACAGCTTCTGGTCGCGGGCATGAGTGCCCATCAGCACCCATTCTAGCTGCGCACCAAGCGTCGTATAACTCTCGACCCGATTTTGTGCGGCCTGACGGGTGTCCGTCCAGCTTTCGGTGCTGAACATCAACGCCGAAACGTCATTGTCTTCAGGGGCGTTGGTCACAATAACGTGCGCACCAAGGTAGCGGTCGGTGGTGTCGGTTTGTATGGATAAAAACGTTTTGCGCAGTGACACGCGCCCGTTTGCCCTGTCCAACCCTGAAATGTCGTCAAACAAGTTATTCACTTCACCGTCGACAACTGCATTGATCGTCATACGCCCGCCGCCTTCAACGAAGTCGCTGACGTTCTCCGGTTTGAGCAGCTTAATATTAGTTTCGGAAATAGCCATGTCAGATTTGCAGCAGTTTGAGGGTTATGGAATAAAGGTCGGTATCATCAGGATTTGAATAGTCGACGACAGGCAGGGCAACAAAACCGTCCGGTTGGGCAAAGATAACCGCATAAGTATAGCCACGATAAACCAGCGACATTTCCAGGGCGGGCTGGTACAGCTTGATCAGCAAATCGTTGACGGTCGCCCTTGTTACCCATCCGCTATCCTGACCACCGGACAACCGCATCGGGCGGCCTGCCAATTGCGCCGCCGCCTCGATAAGTAAGGAGCCGTCCACCGCAACGGATACGCTTTGTTTGACCGGACTCCATTCATATTCATCCTCCCAGCCCAAATCATCAGGTAACTCAATATCATCCAGCGCAGTCATCAGAATGTCCCTCCGGCAGTGCGCATCCCGGCAGCCTTCAGTATGTCCATCATATTTTTGGCATCCGTCTCGGCAAAACTGCCGGACGCGGCCTGACGGCCATCCGGCGACTCAAAACGCAGGGTGACGGTTTTGGATGCCGCCCCAGAAGGCCGTCCGGTCGATGCCAGCAATTGGCTGCCTTGCTTAAACTCCGGCACGTTTGGCGCTAAGGTTTGTTGGTTTTGCGCGGCTAAGGGAAAAATGGCATCAAGCGAAGGATGCAAGTATTTGGCGTTTTGCTCATCCAACTTTTTTTGGGCGCCTGCCGCCAGTTGCTGACGGACGGTCAGCGCTTGGGCATCCCGGGCTTTTTCAAGATTAGCGTCAATCATCTTTTCGGCGCTTTGATAAATCCGTTCGCCGGATTCTTGCGCCTGCCAGTTCGGCCAAAAATTGACCCCCAGCGCCTTTTCCATTTCCCTATCTGAATTTTGCTGTTTTTTCAAAGCATCCATTTTTGCCAACAACGCATCAACAGAATCGGTGGGCGAACCGACATCAAGCGACCCGCCCGAAGAATACCCTGTGCCGCCATCCTCTTGATTATTACTGACTAGACCGCCTGTGTTAAACCTCTGGGCAGTAGCCAACTGCAAATGGCCGTCGTTAAGGGCCTGGATGTTTTGGGAGCCATTTGCGGCCACCGCCTTTTTATTCAGGACAAACTCGCCATCCTCCAACAGAGCACGGACACGGTCGCCGCCGCCGTAGCCCGGCAACTGGCCTTGGACACGCGGCCAGCCGCCGTTTGCAAACGCTTGGATGGGGCCGCCGTTTTGGTGGCCTTCAGGGGCATCCTCAAGCGCAGGTTCCGGCAAATTCGTAAACGTGTTCCCATCACGGCGGATAGGATTAATGCCGCTCCGGTCTTCAATAACGTGAATAGTGTGGGTGCTTTCGGTCGGCAACTTGATACGGTTTATCACCGCATCGACCCAAGCCGAATCCACGTCAATTTTTAAAAGGAATTTTTGCTGTAAAGCGGTGGTAAGCTCCGCTATTTTTGATTTTGCGTCATTTAGCTTGGTTTGCGTATCGGCGATACTGTCAGCCAATTGCTTTTGTTGAGAAACATGCGCTTCATTCTCTTTGTCAACGGCTTTGACGATGCCGCCCCGCGCCTCTTCAAGTTTCTTGATAAAATTGTCGGCATCGGAACTATAGCCCGTCCCGGCCTTCGCTGCCGCTACGGCTTGGGTAGCCAGCTCCTGTGCTATCTTTGCCGCCTGCTCGCCATAGATGCGGGCATCTTTAGTATCACCTTCCAGCAGTGCCTTGCGCTCGGCTGACAGGTTCTCGTCAAGCTGTTTTTTCTTGTCCGCCAGCAGCTGCTCGTCCGTCATGCCGCCCTGGCGTATCGTGCGGATGATCGTTTGCGTGTCCCGTTCAAGTGTCTCGCGCTCGGCCAGCAATTGCGCGGAGGCCTGGGCATGGCGCTGCTCGTCCGCAATCAGGTCGTTGACCACGCCCTGGTAGTTTTTTTCAAGGCCGGCATAGACGGCGATGCGCTCGTCAATGGACTGCTTTTCGACCGTTTTCTGCTCGACCGTGCCCGCCTTCAGTTTTGCCAGCTCGGTGTCATATACGCGCCCGATCAGCTCCAATTTTTTGTCGCCTGCTTTCTGGATAGTTAAGAGACGGATGGCATTGGCCTTAGCTATGGCTTCGCTGATCAGCGTTTCCTTCATGATTTCAGGAACAGCCGAAGCCATAACATCTGTCTTGCGTTGCTCCAAGCGTTGCTTGATGGTATTGTTTTGGCGGGTATACTCAGATTCAACCAGGGCAGTCGTTTCTTTTAACTGATTTTGAAGGGCCTTTAAATCCGCTTGGCGGGCTATTTCAAGAGCCTTTAAGGCTTCGGTTTTGGCTTTGGCTTGCTCGCTGGCGGCCATTGCCTCATTGGTGCTGGCTTCGCGCACGTCATCGTAACCACGGCGGATGTCATCCAGCCTCTTATCCAGAGTGCCGCTGTCGGAGCTTAAAAAATCCCCGCTGAAAAAATACCTGAACTTTTCGATCATTTGCGTGGCGCCCTCGGCGGCCTTGATACCCGCCATCCTGACCCACTCAAATTGGCTCGCCCATTCACCTATGAACCCACCGATCTCCCAGGCAATCCAACCGGCAAAAGCCAAATTGAATGCTTTACCCATCAATTCTGCCGACCGGGATGCCGCCGTTGTTTGGGCGTTCAATGCAGCAAGCTGCTCTTGGTAAATCCGGGCTGCCGCCGCCGCTTCCCGTTCCGCAACACCCACGCCCCTTATCGCCATCCCCAATTGCCGCTGGGCGGCGGCAGTCTCGGCGGAGGTGGCGGCCAATCTCAGTTGCGCTTCGGCCTGAACCTGCGTGGCTCTTGCGGTCGTCAACCGTGCCGCTGCATTTTCGGATTCCATGCGTGCCAACTCCGCCCCCCGCGCATTACGGTAAGCCCTGCCGCTTTCCGTGGCGGCATTTTCGGCGATTGCCAAGTCACGCGTGGCTTTGGCCAAAGCCTCTTGGGCTGCCGCCGCCTCGCCTGAAGTAGCTATAATTTGCTCCCGTGCCAGTGCCGCCGCCTCCGTTGCCGCCGTCAGCCGCCCTTCGGCTGCGGTCAGCTCCGAGGCGGTCGCCGCCGCCTCTTGCTCAACCACGGCAAGATTTTGGGTCGCCGCACCCAGCTCCGCCATCGCCGTCGCCTCCATGCCGGATGCCGCTACATTTCGCTGGGCGATCTCAAGCCGCCTCTGGGCAAACAGCATCCGCTCCTGGCTTGCCGCCGCCGCTGCACTGGCCGATTCGGCTTCCACCGCCGCCAGCCGTTGCTCTGATGCGATCATGGGCGGTATTGTCGCCACCAGAGCAAGCTGAACCCTAGCCTCTTCGGCAATCACCCGCGCCGCATTGACCCGCATTTCCGTAACGGCGGTCTGTACGCGCAACAGCTCCAGATTGACTATGACCTCCTGTTCGGCCGCCGCCACAGTCGCCCTTGAAGTGGCGATGGCTGTCAACTGCGTATCGACATAAGTCGCCAACCCCGCCGCCAGCTTGACGCCATAAATCGCCGTCAACTCCAACCCCGCGTTGATCAGCTCCGGCAGATGCTCGGACACCTCGACAAAGCCCTTGGCCAGCGTTTGGGTGGCCCCATACGCCTTATTGGTCTCGCCGATAAACTTTGTCCATGCGTTATCGATCATGGTCAGTGATTGCTGGACGGTGACCGGGATGCTGTTGAAAACCTGATCGATGTGGTCTTTTTCTTTGATCAGGGCGTTGATCAAATCGGTGGCGGTCAGCTTGCCCTGTTCGCCCAGCTCCTTCAGCTTTCCGGTCGGGACGCCCATGCCATCGGCGATGGCTTTCATCAGGCCAAAGCTGTTTTCCATGATGGATGTCAGCTCGTCCCCGTTCAAAATCCCCTTGCCCAACGCCTGAGACCACTGGTTGATCGCCGCCCGGTCTTGTTCGAAGCCTTGTGATGTGGTGGCGATAGCTTTGTTTAGCGTCTCGGTGACCTGCAACGCCTGTTCGGTCGAGCCTCCCAAACGCCTGATAGCGTCCGCGTTTTTGATGTATGCGTCCTCGGTTCGGGACAGGTCGGCATGGGAACGCTGGGCGATGTCAAACAGCTCCTTCTGTACGGCCACCTGTTCCTCGTAGCTGTCCGTCACCATCGCCAGCTTTGCGGTCAATGTCTGGTAATTGTCCGCAGTTCGGATGATTTCAGCACCCCATTGGGCAATCATTTCCGCAAACTTGAACGCCAAAAACTGGTTG
>JAQTNZ010000046.1 GCA_028713595.1 Methylovulum sp.
CATATCCCATCGAAATTACGCTTAAGCTGGCATTCGCCGGAACAAGCCATTAAAGCCGGGCAAATCTGGACATTTACGGTTAAGCTCAGGCAGCCGCATGGCACGTTGAATCCGGGTGGTTTTGATTATGAACGCTGGCTGTTCACCGAAGGTATTGGCGCGACAGGGAGTGTGCGCCCCTATCCCAAACCCCTTTTATTGGCGCAAGCCTCATGGCGGACACCTATCGCCCTGTGGCGGCAAGCGATTAACGACCGTTTGTCGGCTTTGCCGATAAAACCCGAACACATCGCCTTGCTGAAAGCCTTAACCATCGGCTTTGGCAATGATATTAGCCCAGCGTTTTGGGATATTTTCCGGCAAACCGGTACTACGCATTTAGTGGTCATATCCGGCTCGCATATCGGCTTGATTGCCGGATTAGTGTATTGGCTGGTGGCACGGTGTTGGGCATGGACAGCGTACTTGGCGTGGTCGCCGCCAAGGGTGGCGGCAATGGCGGCATTAGCAGCAGGTATTTTTTATGCGGCACTGGCGGGGTTTTCTGTGCCTACGCAACGCGCCGTGGTGATGTTGGCGGTCATGATGCTGGCGATTATTTGCCAGCGGCCAGTACGGCCTTTCCATACTTTAGCCTTAGCCTTATTTGTGGTGTTGGTATATGACCCCTTGGCGGTGTTGTTGCCGGGGTTTTGGTTATCTTATTTCGCGGTGGCGGTGATTGTTTACGCCATCAGCGGACGGCTGGGGCAGCCGCATTATCTCAGTGAAGCCATCCGTATCAATGGCTACACTTCGTTAGGCCTATCGCCGTTGTTGCTGTTCTTTTTCCAGCAAGTGTCCCTCTGTGCGCCTTTGGCGAATATGGTCGCCGTACCCATCATCAGTTTTTTGCTCGTGCCGCTGGCATTGCTCGCCACGCTGTTGCTGTTTGTTTACGCGCCAGTGGCGCAGGTGCTGATAACGGCGCTGGACTATTTGTTACAGGGCTTGATGTGGGTGTTGGCGTGGTTTGCCCATTGGCCTTGGGCGACCATCAACCAGCCACAACCGTCTTGGTGGGCGTTGTTATTGGCGTTGGTAGGTTTGGCGTGGCTGTTGGCCCCACGCGGGCTACCGGCGCGTTTTTTAGGGCTGGTACTGTTGTTGCCGTTGCTGTTGCCAAGCCGTCAAAAACTGCACCCAGGTGAGCTAAAAATGACCTTGTTGGATGTCGGGCAAGGCTTGTCGGTGGTGGTGCAGACGGCGGGGCATTGGCTGGTCTACGATACGGGCGCAAAATTTTCCGCGCAAAGCGATAGCGGGCAACAAATCGTCTTACCGTTCTTACGCCTACACGGCGTGGCGCACTTGGACACGCTGGTTATCAGCCACGGCGATAACGACCATATCGGCGGTGCGGTGTCACTGCTGCGCGAACTGCCAGCCGATAAGTTGCTGACCAGTGTACCGCAACAGTTGCCCGATTATACGCCGGAAACGTGCAAAGCTGGGCAGTCTTGGCAATGGGATGGAGTCGAATTTACCATCTTGTCACCACCGCCGCTGGTGTTTACCTCCGATAATGACACCTCTTGTGTCATGAAAATAGACTCGGCTTACGGTTCGGTGTTGCTGACCGGAGATATTGAAGCCAAGGCGGAAATCTGGTTGCTGAAAACCTATGGTGTGCAGTTACGCGCCGAGGTGCTGATTGCCCCACATCATGGCAGCAAAACCTCGTCAACGTTCTCATTTTTGCATACCGTCCTGCCAGAGACCGTTTTAATCCCCGCCGGATTCCAAAATCCCTTTGGCCACCCGCCAGCAAGGACATTGCAACGTTATCAGGAAGTGGGTGCGCACTGGCTAAATACCGCCGATAGCGGCGCGATTACGCTGGATTATGTCAGCGGCGGCAACGCCTTGACCAGTTTTCGACAAACCCAGGCGCGTTATTGGCATTACCGCTAACCGCCTTATAAATCCCCTTCTTCCTTATGCTCATCATCGGTCATTTCAGAAATTTCTTTCAATCTGGAAATGGCCTTAAAGTTGATGCTATTTTCTGGATAATTGCCCTCTGCATCGGCTTCTCCGGCCAAGTGTCCAGTCAATAATTCCAAGGTTTCATCGACGGTGCTGACCGTGTAAATGGCAAACAGCCCCTGCGTCACCGCGTCTATCACGTCTTGTTTCAGCATCAGATTGCGTTTATTGGCCGCCGGAATGATCGCGGCTTGCTGTCCGGTCAAGCCCCGTGCTTGGCAAAGCCTAAAAAAGCCTTCTATTTTTTCGTTGACCCCACCAATGGCTTGCACTTCACCGTATTGGTTGATAGATCCTGTCACGGCAAAGCCTTGGTTAATGGGTGTGCGGGTCAGGGCGGAAATCAGGCAGCACAACTCCGCCAACGAGGCGCTGTCACCATCAATGGCGCTGTAAGATTGCTCAATAGCGATGCTGGCGGAAATGGCGAGCGGGAATTGTTGGGCGTAAAAATGCCCCAAGTAGCCCGTCAAAATCATCACGCCTTTGGAGTGTATGGCTTCACCCAGTTCGACTTCACGTTCAATATCGACAATACCACGAGAACCTGGATAGACCGTGGTGGTGATACGGGCGGGCGCGCCAAAACTGCCGCCGCCGATGGTCAATACCGTCAAGCCGTTGATTTTGCCTATGGCTTCACCGTGGGTGTCGATGAGGATAATGCCGTCGAGCATATCGTCAAGAATGCGTTGCGACAGCCCGCCATTGCGGTATTCGCGGGCGGCCAAAGCCCGTTCGATGTTGGTACGGTCAAGCATCTCGCCTTGGGCTTGTTTGGCGAACAAATTCGCCTCGCCGATGAGTTCTAAGGTGTCATTGATACGCGCCGAGAAACGGCACTGGTTTTCGGCAAGCCGACAACTGTGTTCCATCAGGCTGGCAATCGCCGCTGTGGTTAACGGTTTCGCGCCAGAATCCACCGCCTGTTTCTTCATCAAGGCGGCAAAATGGCGGATAGATGCAGGGGTGATTGAAATATCATAATCAAAGTCCGCCAACACCTTGAACATCTCGTTAAATTCATTATCCAGCTCTTCCAAGAGATAATAAATGTCACCGGAACCGACCAAAATAATTTTGACATTGAGCGGGATCACTTCCGGCTTTAAAGTCATGGTGCTGATGCCCAAATCGGCATACGGCGATTCAATATCGATATAACCGGATTTTAACGCCCGTTTCAGCGCGTCCCAAACAAACGGGTGATCGAGCAATTTTTCCGCGTCAAGGATCAGATAACCGCCATTGGCCTTATGCAAGGAGCCTTTGCAGATACGCTGGTAATGCGTCACCCATAGCCCTTGGTCGCTAGAATATTCGATACGCCCGAACAGGTTCTGATAAGTTGGGTGGGCTTCATACACCACAGGCGCACCGCTGTCTTGCGAGTGGTCTATCAAGATATTGGGCGCGTATTGGTCAAGCAATCGGGCGCGTTTGGCGGCCAAAGACAACGAGTCCAAGCCTCTGGCGGGCATCAGATAATCGCTGATAGTGCCGTAGAGTTCTTGCTCCAACGCGGACAGGTAACTGATGGCATCATCAATGGCGATATACTTGTCGTACAGCTCGGCAAACAAGGGCTGTATGGCTTGGCTGATGGTGTCAGCATCCAACTGCTTGATCTTTTCCAACACCGTGCGCCGCCAGAGCGGCAATTCCAACAACGCTTCACTAAGAAAATCTTCCAACTCCTCAACTTGGCGGTGGAACGTCTCCCGCTCCAACTCCGGCAATTGGTTAAATTGTTTTTCGTTAAGGGTCTTATTGTCCCGAATCGGAGCAAAAGTGATGTTATCATCCTCACGAAATAGGGCAATACCCATACTTCGCGCCTTTTTGTCAACACTATCTATCGCCTGATGATAGAGTTGATTAAACTGACGCTCACTAGCGGTCTTTTTTTGCTGGTATGCAGGGCTTTCAAAAGCCGCCGGAAAGGTGTGTAACAGCGCATCCAACAAGGCCTCAATATCTTTGCGGAATTGTTGCCCATAGTCGGCGGGCAGTTCAATGGCTATTGGCTCACGCGGATTGTCAAAATTATCGGTATAAGCGTAGGAAGCAGGGGTTGGCAATGCTGATGCAAAGGCATCCAACTGCTGGTTAATCAAGGTCAACCTCCCCATGCCCGGCTCGCCCATGACAAAAATATGGTAGCCTGACTGCGGCATGGCAATGCCAAACGCCAGCGCCGAACATGCCCGCGCTTGCCCCAAAATACCGGATGGTGTCGGCGGAAGGTCTGAAAAATCAAAACCGTCCAGATCAACAGAGAGCTTTAACGCGGTTATGGGCAGTTTTAGGGTATCGGACATGGGCAAAAGGCAACCGGATAATAATTAAACCGTTGATTTTACCATGTTTAAGGGTCGCGTTGATACGCGTTATGCAAGATACTTGTTACCAGCTATACCGCCACGCTTTTTAAAAAGCTGTGGACGCTATTGAGATAAGCCGCAACGCCCTTGCTAAATTCTGGTGTCGCTTTCTCCGTAAACTTAAGCAAATAATTAAACACATCCATTTTCATCATATCCACCCAAGCGGGCGCTAGTGCCAATGCCGGAGAGGCAAAGCCTTGCTGTACCAAAAACCCGGCCAAATGTCCCAAATCAATAAGGGATAAGGCATTATTGGGGTTGGCATTGATTGCGTTAGGCTTAGCCAACTGCGCTGTTGTCAAGGCAGGCAACATAATAGCCTGCCCATAGGTTAAATACTGCGCTGCCCTCGGCCTTAGAACCTCATCCAGCAAATTGCCATTGGGGCGGCGGTTGATAATCAGCAGATCGGCGGCTACTTTAGCGAACAACTCCAGCAGATGGACGGCGGAACCTTCTTCAAAAATCAGTTTTTCCGCCGTCAAATAAACCTTAAGCTGGATAGGTACGGCATAATCCTCAGGGCAGAAAATAAAATACCCGTCCGCTTGCAAGCTGGCTTCCAGAGCATCCATACCGGCGATGGAACCATACATACGGAAGTTTCTGCGCGACACAAACACTTTCGGCGTGAATGCGGCGGGCAGTGCTTGGTTAAGCAATTGTTTGTCCAATTGCAAGGTAGCCAAAAAATCAAGATAAGCCTCTGAGGCCGCCGTCCCAAGCTGCGAACCCGGTTCTGGAATAATTAGCTCCTCCACTTCCGTCAACTCGTAAATATAGCGAATATTGGCCTCTTCCAGCCCAAACACGCTAAAAATGTCTTTGATATAGTCAGGCAGACGGTAAGTTTTTTGATAACGCTTTAGTTTCGGTGCAAACAATACCCCGCAGCACTCATGCCGATAAAGCTTCCAAGCCCATAATCGGTGGATACATTCGGCCAGACAATGCCCAAAATGGCTATAAAGCCCACCCATATACAACCACTTACCCGCCAGTTTTACCGGTGGCTTAGTCAATTGCGCCGCTTGCAGATCCTTATTAAGGACGCTCTTGCCTTTGCGCATGTGGGAAAAAAAGCTCGGATCACCGGCATCACCCACCACACCATGGGCAAAACGCCCCATACCCCTCCCAAAATCATTTTCCAAGGTTTGCGGCACAATCAGTGCGTTCTTTTTTTGCACGACGTCCATCATCAAGTCCTAACTACAGGGAAACAGACATGTATCTCATCAACCCAAATCAACAGGCCGATAATATCAATGGCGAAGGTTTTGGCTCTATTAGCACAGCCTTACCGAACAACGGTAACGGTTTTACACTGGCATAAATGTCCAAATGACTACCTTTTATTTTCTTACGGTAGTCCTCTTCCGAAAGTGAGCCGCCACCTTTGGGATACGTTGTCACCAAGTAAAATTTGATCGCCCCATAATTAACGGCATCAAAAATCGTGGCGAACTCCACAAAAAACCGCTCGGTCATTGTCTGAAATTTGGCGGCAATCACCCTATATTGCAGTTGTTTGGTAGCATTGACATCCTTTAATTCCACCAAATACAGATCATAATGGTCTTCTGCCAAACACTTGACCAAAACCAGACAATCAGGGGAAGGCGGCGGATCTGACATCCGCTTTGAACTGTAAAAAGCATCGGGCTTTAAAATCAAAACCCGTTCATCATTTAATTCGCCGTTTAACTTGAGGGCATCAGCAAATTCAACAACGGCATTATTTTCAGAACAACTGCCACATAGCGCGGCAAACAAGGACGGTTCATTAATGATTTTGTCAAACATGGTTAGCCATTCATCTTATTGATAATAGCTAACTTTTCTTCATAAAGGCTTTCGGCGGTATCTATAAAATTATCATCGTCTATGCCATAAGCATCTGTCGGCATTTTTTCGGCCACACTGCCCGTCTCGGTCATCCTGAATAAAATCGCCTCAAATTTATCAAGGGGAATTTTACCATCCATCACTAAATTACTGGCCTTATTAAAAATATAATTGCTATGGGAGGTCATCACTAGCTTGATCTTACTGTCATTGACCAATTGGGCGAACACCGCCATAAGCTTGACCTGAGTCTCCGGGTGCAAATGGGCTTCGGGTTCTTCGATGAACAGCAAGGGCTTTGCCTTATTGCCGGATGTGTCTGTATTAGGCACAATATGTTTCAGGTAAGAAACAATGGGGGCGATTTCCGACACCATTGAGGAAACCGACAATAAATCCAACTTAAGCGGAAGACCATTAGGCCTAAAAGCCAAGCGTTTGCTATCATCGTTAAACTCCACCTTGCCTTGCAAAATAGTGTTTTCGATGGTGTCGGTATACTCATCCAACCCGCTTTGTTTTTGACTGTCTATTTCAGACAAGCGTAAAAAATAATCAGCCACGGGTTCGGAAATGGCGGGTAAATTGATCGGTTTTGAAATAAAATTTCTGGACTTTGAAAGCTCTGCGATAATCGGCGAAAAAGCCGCCAATCCTTGATATAAGCCCGAACGGGAAGCGGGTAAATAATAAACTTCGCTAATATCTGGCAACTCGCTATAAAAATCAGCGGCGACATCAGCAAACACAAAGGAATATCTAAATCCAGCAATAACTGCGAACTTATCAATATTATCAATAAGCTGTTGTTGGAACTGGCAATTGTTAACCTCCATTGCCATAGGAACCACACCTCTTTTTAGTCCAATAACAAGGCTAGCCCCTAATTTAGGAAACTCTAACATTATCTTCAACTTATCATCAGTTAACTGGTTTTGCAGATTATCTATCTGATTGAAACTATTTATTAATGATTGGTTTAAATTGCCAATGAAAGACACATTGAGAAAATTAATCAGATGGGCATTAACATGGGCAGCAAGCTCCTTTTTTAAATAAGTTCCTTCTCCCAAACCTAGTGCATCGGCATCACTTTGCACAAACAAAATAGCATCATGCCCAACAGAAAGTGGTGATCTCTTAAACAACTTCAACAACAAATACACCAAAGAAATGGCATAAGATTTCCCGACACTGTTCTTACCAAAAATCAAGAACAGATCCTTTTCGGTATCAAACTCAAAATGCTTAATCGGGCCAAAATTTTCAATTGTTATACGCATATTCAAGGCCTTAAATTGTATCCGTCCATAAAAAAAGGCGTAACAAGCAATCTTGCCACGCCTCTTTTCACCCTATCTGCGTAGCCTCTACGCCTGTTGCTTCAGCAACAAATAATCCAGCCAAAGATTAGACAATTTCTCCTGCACGCTGTTTTGCCGTAAGCGGGCGTTAAGATGCGGGAAATCAACCTTGTCCAAACCTTGGTCTTGGTTGTAGCAAGAATACACGAAATATTCCTTACCTGATTCGGCATCGACATGCTTACATAGACATTGCGCACAAATGCCCTTCATCATGCACTGCATGGGCGAGTTGATCGAGCCTATCGCGTGTTGCACCTTGCCTAAATACGGTTTTAGGACATTGTAACGGGCTTCTTTCACCGCCGACATCATGCGGTCGGAACCGATGACCACCAGATGATCGACATCCGCCAGGGCAATCGGTTGCTCGCCCAGCTCACCTGTGGCGTAAGCCAAAATACTTTCGAGGATATTGCCGACAAATGATTTGTCTTGCGGACGGCTCGGCTGTATCGCTTGTACACCCTCGCCTTTATCGACCGACCAGACAATCAGATCGGCGGCGGCTTCGACATCCTCAACTTTGAAACGGTCATGGGCAAATTTATAACCGGCAAAATAAATGACGCGGTTGCCAGCGGCGCGTAAGGCTTTGCCGATGGAGAACAGCACCGCATTGCCCAAACCGCCACCCAGTAACAACACGGTTTGCCCTGTCGGTATGTCGGTGGGCGTACCTGTCACGCCCATGATAACCAACGGGTCGCCGACTTGCCAATGTGCGCACAACCGCGATGAAGACCCCATTTCCAGCGCGATTAAGGAAATGGTGCCTTTTTCTTTGTCCACTTCCGCGCCGGTCAATGCCAAACCTTCGGCGGCCAGCACCGTACCTTCGACAACGGATGCGTAGGCCTCGTAATTTTGGACACGGTAGAATTGGCCTGGGTGGAATTTTTCCGCCGCCAACGGGGCTTTGACAATCACCTCGATGATGGTCGGGGTCAGGCGGTTAATGGCGACAATCGTGGCTTTAAAGGCATCGTCCAAACGGGCGAACAGCTCCGTTAACGCCGCCTCACGCACTGCTTGCTGCGCGGGGTCTAACAGTGCCAATTCCTTAGCGAACAATTTGGCAACATAGGGATAACCATTTTTTGCACTTGCCATCGCCTTCACCACATTACCGGCATAAACAGGGTGGTTATCGCCATAAAAGCTGATGAACTTGCCGTCTTTTTGGTAAGAAGTCAGTGGTGCAGGTTTGCCCAGCTTAGGCGCGGCGGTGTCGTGCATAGCGACCAGCTCGACTTCTCCACCCTCATGCCATTGCGGCTCATAGCGTTGGAAAAACCACTTGTCCATCACAAAAGTGTCGGGGTATTCGCTTTGGTAAATGGTGTTCGGCGATGTGCCCGCCGCGATATACAAGCTACGCAACGGCACGGTCAGCTGTTGCCCGGCGCTTTGCCAACGGCCATTTTCCAATACCAGCTTGTCAAATTCGACCGCATTCAAATGCCCAAATTCATCAGCTCGCGCACTTAACGGACTCATACCCTCAGCCAAGGCGATACCTTCTTCCAAGGCTTCGGCAATTTCTTCATGGTTTTGCCGATACGCTGGCGCATCCTTCATGCCCTTACGGTAAAACAGCGTCACCCCGCCCCAGCTTTCCACCAACGGTTGGAAGTTAGGCAACTCGCCCACCGCCGCCGCCCGTTCGCGTTCGGCCTTAATGGCTTGGCCATGTGCCAAAAACTCATCCAATATCAGCGTTTCTTCCTTGTCATAACGGCGGCGTACTGTCTCTTCACCGTAAACCGCCGCCAAAGTTTCATAGCGGGTTAAGATTTTTTCAACCTGAACCGGATAATACGCCATCAACTCAGTTGAGGTGTCAATTGCCGTCAAGCCACCCCCAATAACCCCCGCCGGCAACCGCACTTGCAGATTGGCTAAAGACGATGCCTTGGCCGCTCCGGTCAATTGCAAGGCCATCAGGAAATCAGAAGCCTTGCGGATACCTCGCATCAGATTGTTTTTCAAATCAATAATGGTTGGCTGACCCGCGCCGGAGGCGATACAGATATGGTCAAACCCTAAGCCCCACGCATCTTCAATCGTCAACGTGCCGCCAAATCGGACACCGCCATAACTGCGGAACGCGGCGCGGCGTTGCAAGGTCAGGTAAATGACTTTCAGGAAATTCTTATCCCAGCGCACGGTAATGCCATACTCGGCGACACCACCGAAACCCGCCAAGATACGCTTGTCCAAATCCTCATAAAGTTCTTTAAAATCGGCAATCGGGATTGGCAGATTATCGGCATCGCCGGTCAATGCCACTGGCAATGGCTCCAATTTCAGGCCATCAATGCCCACCACGGCAAAGCCTTCGTTCAGCAAATAATGGCTCATGGTGTAACCCGCCGGCCCCAAACCCACCACCAGCGCATTTTTGCCATTGTACGGCCACATGTACGGACGCGTAACTTTTAAGGGATTCCAGCGCGTCAAAAAACTGT
>JAQTNZ010000047.1 GCA_028713595.1 Methylovulum sp.
ATACAAAAAATAGCCCCAACCGGAGACCACTAGGGCGCTGCTGAGCAAGGCGGAGGGGAGCCATGAGGTTTCGCCCATTTTCGGCCATATATTGCCGAGCATGTCCTGCAACATAAAACGCCCGACACGGGTACCGGCATCCAGTGTGGTCAGGATAAAAATGGCTTCAAACATGATGGCGAAGTGATACCACACCGCCAACATGCCTTTGCCAAAGGCACTGCCAAAAATGCTGGCCATGCCCACCGCTAACGAGGGAGCACCGCCGGTTCTGGCAAACAGGGTAGTTTCACCCATGTCCCGCGCCAGAGCCTGCATTTGCTCGACCGTAACCGGAAACCCCCACGAGGAAATTTTTGCCACCGCATCCACAGCTTCTTTACCGACAACCCCTGCGGAGCTGTTGATGGCGAAAAATACGCCGGGGTCGAGGACAGTGGCGGCAATCATCGCCATGATCGCTACAAACGATTCCAACAACATGCCGCCGTAGCCGATGGTGCAGATATCACGCTCATTAGATAACAGCTTGGGTGTAGTGCCGGAGGCGACCAGGGAGTGGAAGCCGGAAATCGCCCCGCAAGCGATGGTGATGAATACGAACGGGAACAGTTTACCGCCAAATATCGGCCCGGTGCCATCGACAAACTGGGTGATCGCGGGCATTTTTACTGAGGGTTGCAGGATGATGATCGCCACTGCCAACAAAGTGATAGTACCTAGCTTCATATAGGTGGACAAATAATCACGCGGGGCCAGCAGCATCCAGACCGGCAAAATCGCCGCCGCAAACCCGTAGGCCATAATCCACCACGCCAAGGTCAAGCCTTCATGGTCGAACCAGCTATGCAAAACCGGATGCTGGTCAACCCAACTGCCGCCGACCACCGACAACAACAGCAACAGCACCCCGATGGCCGAGGCCTCCAGCACTTGCCCCGGGCGCAGGTAGCGCATATAAACGCCGACAAAGATGGCAATCGGGATGGTCGCGGACACTGTAAACGTCGCCCATGGGCTATGCTTCATGGCATTGACCACAATCAAACCCAACACCGAAATCAGGATAATCATAATGGCGAAGGTGGCGATTAATGCCGCCGTACCACCCAACGCCCCCAGCTCATCCCGCGCCATTTGCCCTAAACTTCTGGCATCGCGGCGGGTGGACATGAACAATGTCACCATATCTTGCACACAACCGCCCAGCACCGAGCCAAACAATATCCATAACGTGCCGGGTAAATAGCCAAACTGCGCCGCCAGTGTCGGCCCCACCAAAGGCCCAGGCCCTGCTATCGCGGCGAAATGGTGGCCAAAGACTATCCATTTATGGGTGGGGGTAAAGTCATGACCATTGTCCAAGCGTTCGGCGGGGGTGGCGCGGCTAGGGTCAACCACCAGTACGGTAGCCGCTATCCATGCGGCATAAAAGCGGAAAGCCAGCGCGTAGACGCACAAGGCGGCGGTGACAAACCAGAGGGCATTGATGCTCTCGCCACGCTGTAGGGCAATGCCGCCGACCGCCGCCGCGCCGATAATGGCAATGGTCAGCCAGATAAGCGTTTGTTGTAGGTTTTTCATGGGGATGTGCTCGTATAGGTCAGGGTTAAGGCCTAAGCACTTAACTGTCTATTATAGGGAAGGGAAAGCGAAGGCCTTAAGAAGGGCAAGCCTTAGCCATCGGCCATATTGGCACAGAATGGCAAAATTAAGCAAGATTGTCATGCCCTATTGCCGTTAAAAACGGGCGCTTTTTGAGAATGGGAAAGCCCGTACCGACCAATGATTGGCTGGTACGGGCTTGGCAGATAGCCGCTAACTGTATGCGTTAACGGCTTTGGCGGCGGCGTTGCCAAACAAACGCGCCGGCACTGATAGCCAACAGCGGCAAAGTGGCCGGTACGGGAACGGGGCTGGTTTCGCTCATAGTCCAATTAGCGGCTTGGAAAGGCGTGCCATAAAAGGTGTTGTTACTAAAATCAGCGCCGGATTGGTAGGTAAAATCCGAAAAGCCTTGCGTGGTGGCAATGCCATTGGCATTATTGATGACCACATAGAGGTCACAGCCGCTAGAATCGCCGCTGAGGGTATGGCAAGCATAGAAATCCATGAAGCTACCATCCAGCGTTACCGCCGGAATGGCGCTTCCCGATCCCAAAAAAACATCGGCACTGCTGGTAAAAGACATTGACGGTTGCGCCAAGGTGTCAAAGATCAGGTTTTGGATGGCACTGACATCGACCGTATTGTTATCGCCTTGCAGCGTCCCCACCATTTCACCACTTATCGTATGACTGGTACTACCAGTGTCCGTAAAAGAATAGGAAAAATCAAATATACTGGCGTTAACCTGGGGTACGGCCAAAGCCAGCGCAAGGCCTAGGGTAATTGCTATTTTGTTCATGCTTATACTCTTTGTATGGGTTAAAAATTTTCAGACATTATTATAAGCAATAACAGTGCCTTTATGTAAAAGTGGTTTATTATCAAAATAATAAGAAACCACAAACACCCAGTGCTGTAAAAAAAACCGACAGCCAGCTACCCTAAAAACACAGCTATAGTTTACATCTTTTAAGGTGATTATCCTTTGACTTAGGTTGACGGCTATTGCATCGCCAACTCAACCGATAGCCCCCCCGTAACTGGGCTATTATTGATAAGGAGGCATTCCAAACTGTTTTAATGGGTATTGTGGATAGGGATGAGGAGGCGTTAGGAGATGCCACAAGCATCTTGCCCTTTATGGCAACCAAACAAAAACGTTCGGGTAGGGGTTAGCACCCTAGAGCCGCACTGCCATTAAGTTAATGGAATTATTTTAACAATCAGACTGTTAAGAAGCACACACTCATTCCCACACGCTGTGTGGGAATGCCGTTAGGACGCGCCGCGTCCCGTTCCACACACCGCAGCGCGGGTGGCATGGCATTCCCACGCGGCGCGCGGGAACGAGAGTTATGCTTTTATCTTGTTGAAATTACAGGCACAAATCCTTAACTTAATGGCAGTGACGCGGCGCGTGGGAACGAGAGTTTTTCATTTATCTTATTGAAATTACAGGCACAATTCCTTAACTTAATGGCAGTGACCCTAGAGCCGGGTAACAAACCAAAGCGCATATTGGAGACAAAAAAACCGCCCATCTTCGGCATGACCGGAAAGGGGCGGCAAGCTGGTTAAAACGTTATGGGCCTTATGCGGGCAGGCCCACCACTCAGCCTATTTTCAGATTATTTCCCCAAATTTAAACCCAGCACGATAAGCTGCCATGTTTTTCCGCTGTCTTGGGAACGATATAACCGCTCCGAAGTAGTGGCGAAAATGGTGTGATCGGTTGCATAAGAAGCAGAGAAGCCGATTGTCGAAGACGTTGCCGCCGGAAAATCATTCCAAGGCCCAAAGAGGAAGTTGCTTGCTATCAAACGGACTGCAATGGGGCCGAATGTCTTGCCACCATTTTGGGATTTAAAAAGCCCCTTCCCCTGCACCGCCATAAGGATAGTTTTATCAACGGCATAATTGGGCGATAATGCGATAGCCCTAATATTCCCATCAACGCCACAGGCATCACAGGACACTTTACTCCAAGTATCAAACCCATCCGTACTTTTGAAAAGACCTTGGGTGCTGGCAATAAAGATAGTCTTATCAACCGTGTAATTGGGGGAAAACGCCAGTTTTGACTCTATGCCAAAAGTGGATTCGGAACCTTTAAGAATCCATGAGCCGCCACTATTGTGGCTTATATAAACATCACCCTTGCCTAGCGCCGCCACGAGCGTATTGTCATTGGTATAGTTTGGCGACACTGCCAATCCTGTAACATGACCAATATGCTTTTTTTTCTGATCAAAAACTGGCGTGAAGGTTATGCCTGCATCGGTAGAACGGTAAATGCTTGAATTTCTAGTCCCAACAAAGAACGTCGCATCGTTGGCAAATCCAGGTGATAACGCGATAATGGTAGGGAAGTCACTGCGCGGAAGGTCATGCTTTACCCACGTTTCGCCGCGGTCAGTCGATTTGCCAATAGTATACTTGCCCGTGCTAAAAAACATGGTGCTATCATTTTGGAAGTTGGGCGAAAAAACCACGTCATCGCCGCGAGACTTGATGTTGTTTGCAATTTCTTGCCAGCTACCGCCATTATCAACCGATTTAAAAAGGCCGTTCCCGTAAGTGCTGACCACAAGATTAGGATCCAGCGAATAATTAGGGGATATTGCGAAGCTTATTATCAGTGAGGTCGAAAGCGTAGTTAATTGGCCCCAGTTTTTTCCCCCGTCAGTAGATTGGAATAAGCCGGCAAATCCGCACAGGAACAGGGTTTTGTCACTAAGAAAATTGGGTGACATGCCAATGCCCTGAAAATCAGGTGCTTTTTGTAAAGCCGCCTGAGGCGTGGTGCTTAAGCCCGTATTATATTTTTTCCAAGCCAAACCACCGTCATTGGAAATAAAGATCGCTTTTGTCCATGTTGATACAAATGCGGTGGCATCAGCCGAATAGCCAGGTGACATGACGATTGAGCGGATATTTAAGTCTTCGATGCCGGCATTCATTTGCGCAAACGAGGCCCCACCATCGACTGTGCGAAAAACACCGCACTTGCTAGTCCCTACAAAAAAGGTATTGCGCAGTAATGGATTTTGTAGCGTGCCTATACTGGAAATTTCACCACAGCCAGAAAATTGGTACAGTTGTGTCCAAGTGTCGCCCTTATCTGCCGAAAGTGACAAGACCCCATTATTATCCCCAACCAACACCTCGAACCCGTCAGACGAATTCCAGCCAAAACCTGCAATTGCCGATAAGGGAACTGCATTATCGTAAACTTTAAGCCATTGCGCGCCGCCATTATCAGTCCTGTAAAGCCCGCGTTGCAAACCGACAGCAAAGGCGACATCGGCACTGGCCGGGGGCGTATACAGCTTTGAAAAAGCCAACGTATCCAAACCTTGGTTGGATTTATGCCACGACTCGCCGGCATTTTCAGACTTATAAATGCCATCGCCTTCGGTGCTTAAATATAACGCGGACGGAAAGCTTGGCGGAATCGCCATAAACTGAAGTTCAGTTGTATTATCGATGCCTTGTATGAGGTGTTTCCACGATTTACCGCGATTGGTTGACTTTACTACATTGCCGCGCACGATACTATAAACAGTATGGTCATCTTTGTAGGCGGGCGATGTAATAACATCAAAGATGACATCGTGAGGCACATGGGCGGAAACAGGTAAGGGAAAGCAGAAAAAAACGGCCAAAACTGATACAACCCCTGTAAAAAATGTCGCGGGCCTAGCGTTAGCGATATTGCCTAGCTTCATAACATGACTCCTAAAATTGTATTTAGATAAGGGATTATATAAAAGCTATATATCCCCAACGAACGACGCATACATTCTACGGTTTTTTTGCCATACTACATCAAAAATATCCTTACATTAATTGATCTATATCACAAAATTTGATGTATATCACAAATTCAATTCACAGGATTTTTGTTTATTTTTAACGGGTGCGCTTTTCCAAAAACCATAAGCGCTATATATCGGAAGCAACGACTCTATAAAAACCATATTTTTACTTATATTATACACCCTGCCAACCGGCCATAATTTAAAGGGAATTTTTAAAAAATGTATTTTCAATACATTAATGTTTAATGGCAAAAACTTATAACTTAACATTGGCAAGACTCCCAAAAACGAGGCCCTGTCAAATAGTTGCCATTTTTTCAATAGCAGGGGATGATAAAGCCATCCATTACCGTTAACACACTACGGCAAGACGCTTATGACCGACCACCGCAAACGCCCATTGACCGCCTTGTATCTCGCCCTGACCCTCGCCGCCTTAACGCCGGCCACTGGCGGGGCAAAAAGCTTTTCCAGCTCACGCCCGTCTTCAGCGACAAAAACCTTTGCGTTTGGCGCCAGCAGCCGCCCAGGTTACTTTAACTCAGTGCCTCGAAACAATTATGCCCCGTCTTTATTGAAAAACTATGCTGGCGGCGCATTTAAAAGCAACCGCAGCTCGGTCAGCACTAAATTTGGCAAGAGTTACAACTCAACGCTTGAACAACAATATAGCCGGCAAACCGCACAGAAATCCTTTGAGGGTTTTCAAAAAGCCTTTCCCGCCGAAAAGCCTAGACATTTCCCGGAAGCGGATTTGCAAAAATACCGCAGCCGCTATGCCGACAATGGCATCTATCAGCAAGCCACCCACGACCAAGATGCTTGGGGTACACGCGAGCGCTATTACCGATCACAACCACCTGTTATCGTCAACGGTGGCAGCGACACCTTCGGGATGCTCTCCGGCCTGTTCCTTTATAAATTGCTCAATAACCCGGCCTCGGCGGGGGAATACGCCTATAACCACCAAAATGACGCGGATTATTTAAAATGGCGGGCGGAAGCCGACCGTCTAGCCAAAGACAACGCCGACCTTAAAGCACAATTGGCTAAGCTCGATAGCGCAAAAAACAGCCAAGGCGGTGCCGCGCCCAACCCCAATTGGCTGCCTAACGGTGTGCCCGCCGCCGCCGTAATGTCCGACACCGCGTTAAAAGCCAGCCAAGCTGATTTTAAGGTCTGTGTCGGCTCCGAAGGTGGGCCTTATTATAAGGTCGCGCAAAAGGACATGCTGCCCGAACTCATCCAATGGGTAAACCTTAACCCCATCATCACCAAAGGCACACCGGAGATCATGGCAAAACTGGCTTCAGGCGATTGCGATGCCGGCTTTATCCAAGGCGACTCCCGTTTTAACAACCAGCAATTGGACGTGGTGTTCAAGCCCTTCCTAGAAGCCGGACATCTGGCCTGTAACGCCGCCACCCACGCCAAAACCATTGGCGACATGGCCGACAAGACCTTATGGATACCCCAAAACTCCGGCTCGCGCATGACTTGGGATAGATTTGTCGAACTTAACCCCGTGTATTCAAAAGTCACGGTCAAAAACGCCGTCAATTATGAAGATGCCATCTTAAAAGCCGTGCAGGGCAACGACTGCCTGTTTTACATGGCCGCCCCCCATGCGGCGGCGATAGATAGGCTGATTGACCGTAAAGAGCTTAAGTTACTGGCGATTGATGACGTAGCCTTGCTAAAGGGCGGTGTTTATAAAGCCCGCACCCTATCCTCCAGCGATTACAGCCAAGCCATCCAATCCAGCTTACTGTCCGACAACTACGTTCCGACCGTCACTACCCCGGCAACCTTTGTCATCAGCATGGCATGGAAAAACACACACCCTGACCTAGCGGCAAAAATCGCCTTAAAACTGTCAGATTTGGAAAAACAAATAACTCGTGACGTGAAACAATAACTGAAGTTACGCAGTAACGCCGTTTTATTCCCGTTTGCCGCGCCGACCCCCGACAAAATCGAGGAGCGCAGGATGAAGCGGCAACCGGGCCGCCTTTTCTTTGGGTACTTTCTTTTCGACTGCACGGATGCAGGAGGTAGGGCAACGCAGGAGCAGTTGCCGAGGCGGAGCAAAAGACAAATCCGCCAGGAGCGGATTTGGTGCCAACCCGAAGGGCAAAACCCAAGGATGGGTTTTGCAGTGTACCTCGCCTTCGGGTGCGAGAACCCGATTAAATAGTGTCGCGATAGCGACTCAATCTTTCAATATCACAAAAATAACTGCTTAACATCAGACAATAATGTTCTTCAACAAACCCAAACCCGCCCAACCTAGACACCTCAAGCTCAACCTAGACAGCGATGTCCGCGTGGAGCTGATAGACAGCGTCCACATTGACTTGCACCCGGCCTTTGTCCGCCCCGAAGGCCCCTTTTTTCTCCAAGCCATTGGTAACATTGAGGACGGTGACGACAACAAAGACAGCTTCACCCTCTATGCCGAAAACAACGACAACGCCTATTTGCTGGAAATCGAAGCCCGCGCCGACCATATCGAAGCCGCCGCCCTTTACCAAAACATCCTGACCCTAAACCCCGGCGAAGACGAATGGGAAACATTAATGCAGGACATTACCGCACGGGACATCGACCTAGACGGCATCGGGTTCCTGCGGGCCTTAGGCGGTGAGGCGGCCAACGCCCCGCTATGCGAATTGCAAGAACATATCCACACCCCAACCGAGGATTATGATTGCCTGAACAAAGTGATGCTGTTCACCCGCACCATCACCCCCGGCAACTTCACCGAACAGCTTAAAGTAGTGGTTGAAGTGATGGAAAGCCGCCAACAAGCCAGCGTATCGTTTTATCTGGGCTTTGCCCTACCCCCTTCCACGTTGACCATTTTGGGCAATTAAGGCCCGTGCATTTACAACGCCGCCGCGCTCAAATCATCGGCGGCTATTGACATCGGGCCGAGTTGCTCTTGCCCTGCCGATAATTTTCGGGCGGCTTGCAAGGCCCGCAATTTTTGGCCGGTTGCCTGCGCGGTGCGGGCTGCCTCGACTTTGCCCAAGGCATTGTAGACGACACTGAGGTTTTGATACCAACCGGCATGGCGGGGCTGTTTGGCTATCGCCTGTTGCAACAAGGCTAAGGCCGTTTCGGCCTGACCTTGCCGGAAACGGGCAATACCCAGCATATGCAAGGCCGCCGCGTGTTGTGGCTGATGTTGCACAAGGGTACTAAAAATAGTCGCCGCCGCTTCGTCGCCACCCGCTTGCAAACAGGCCATGCCCTGAAAAAAATAGCCAGCGGGTAAGGGTTCGGGTGCGACCAACGCCGCCTCTGCGGGAATACCAGCCCCCAACACCGCTTCCAACGGCTGCAAAAATTCGGCATAGCGCCGCCATTTTTCGGTTGACGTGCTATAAATCGGTTGCCGCACTTGCCAAACGCTGGCGGTTTTTACCGCCCGTTCCAGATTTTGGTAAGCCAATACTGCATCCGTCCATTCCAGTTGCAAATACGCGAGGATAGCCCGTGCGGCGGCTTCGGTGTCAGCGACCACGTCCTCATAACGGACGGTCAACAGCGGTTTTGCCAGCACTTCATCCCAATGGCGCATCAGGCCTTGGTGATCGCGCAATTGCTCGCCAATATCTTTTAAATCGTAGGCGAACCCCATACCGCCGAACTTGGCCTGATAATCGGTGAAATAATTGGAAATGGCGACATCACGCGGTTCGCGCAACACATGAATAATCGGCGCGTTGGGAAACAACAAGCGTATCAGGCCGATATGCTCAAAATTATGCGGCAACTTATCGACAATATAACGGGCATCGGGGGCATAGTGGCGCAATTCCGCCAACACCTCGGCGGCAAAATGCCGTACTTGTTCCAAGGTCAAATCCCGCACACACTCAGGATATTGCAACCCCGAACCCAGATGATGTTCCCAAGCATTCAGCTTTTGGACAATGCCGGACAGTATGCCTATTTCCCCAGCGACAAAAATCGCCTCATGGCCGCCTAAGATTTGCTCGACCAAGGTCGTCCCGGAGCGTGGCATCCCTAACACAAAAGTCGGCAACACCGAGGGGTCGCCGTAATGCTGGGTTTGCGCCAAAAACGCCGCCGTAAAAGTGCGGCGTATCGCCAAACAGTGTTGGCTATGTTGCGCCGCCTCGTACCTTAACAATTTGCGGTTAGCGGCATTAGCCTCTTGGGCAAAATGGAAGGCTTTCGCGTAATCTTTACGATGCTCCCACACCGCCGCCAAATCAAATAACAGGCTACTGGACACCGCGCCCTGCAAGCTGGGCAAATAAGCCACCCGTTCAATCTGGGCCAACACATCAGGGTCATCAGGGAAACGCCGCGCATTAATCAACGCGCCATAACCGGCAATAGGATTATGCGCCGCCACCGCCTCAAAATGGGCGATAGCCTCATCGACCCGCCCCCATTGCAACAACAACTGCCCTAAGCCTAAACAGGCGGGGACATATCCTTGCACCTGCTCCAAAGCCTGTAAGTAATAACCTTCCGCCTGACTTTCTTCGCCAGTGACACCGGCCATCGCCACCAAGGCTTCGGCACGGGCCAACCCCGTGTCATTGACGGTCAAGGCCAGAGCTTTTCCGGCGGCAAACCGTGCGCCTTTTTCGTCAAAATGTTTGGCCCCTAACTGCGCCAGTTG
>JAQTNZ010000048.1 GCA_028713595.1 Methylovulum sp.
ATCAGGCTCGAGGCCTCAGGTCGGGTCCGGCTTCTCTTCTTTCCGCTCGGTGATCAGCCGAGGATTCTACCCTTTAACAAGGGTTGAATCGAGATATAAGGTCGGGTTAGCGGTAGCGTAACCCGACAGCATCCGATCAGCACAAGTCGGGTTACGCTACCGCTAACCCGACTTACTTATATTATATCTAATTGATAATAAACATAAAAATAATTAACTTAATGGCAATAACCACTACACCATGACGGCCTTCTTCAAACCGCGTCAATCTAATAATTGGATAGTAATATCAAATTATATCGTTTTATCAAAGATAATAACCGCGATAGCATAGTTTCCAGAGCGATTAAGCCCTGTTTGATAACATTGGCCTGTGTAGAATAAGCGACCAACACGGAAGTTATTGGAGGGTGCCTTAATCGGTTTTGATAAGGCGTAAGCTATCAATTGGGAGGAAACACACGCGATGAAAACCTATCAGCACATCGAGAAAAATTGGAACATCGAGGCCATTGTCTCGGAACTGCGCCTCTTGCGTAACCAAGCCTTGGAAAGTCGGCAACGCAAAGGCCGACCGCCCAAATTGCCCTCACGCAAAGCCCTAGTGGGTGTCTTGGAAAACCTATCGGCGGCACTGTTCCCCAACCGCTTAGGTTCTGGCGAACTCTCCGATGAGAGCATCGATTATTTTGTCGGCCATACCCTAGATGTCGCCTTGCAATCGCTGTTTGAGCAACTGCGGCGCGAATGCCGGTTCAAAGCCGAGCAGCAAGGGCTGTTCGATATTGATTGCAGCCAACATGCCGTCATTATCAACCGTGAGTTTGCCGCGCAATTGCCCACCATCCGCGCCTTGCTGGATAGCGACCTGATCGCCGCCTACGAGGGCGATCCGGCGGCGACCAGCTTGGACGAGGTGCTGGTCTGTTATCCGGGCATGACCGCGATCATTTATCACCGCAGCCCATGCCCTGTATCTGAGCGGCTCGCCGCTGGTCGCCCGCATGATTGCCGAAATCGCCCATTCGGCGACTGGCATCGACATCCACCCGGGCGCGGACATCGGCGCCAGCTTTTTCATCGACCACGGCACTGGCGTGGTGATTGGCGAAACGGCGGTCATCGGCCAGCATGTCCGCGTGTATCAGGCCGTGACCTTAGGGGCCAAGCGTTTCCCCAAAGATGAAGATGGCGCGTTGGTCAAAGGCAACGCCCGCCACCCGATAGTCGAAGACGATGTCGTCATCTACGCGGGCGCGACTATTTTGGGGCGTATCACCATCGGCAAAGGCTCTTCCGTTGGCGGCAACGTCTGGCTAACCCACAGCGTCGCGCCCGGCAGTGTCATTACCCAGTCACAGGCAAAAAACGAACCGCCACCCCAGCAGGCATTGTTAGCGGCGGCAGTTGCGGCAACGCATTGACACGGGCGTAATCACTTACCCTTTAAAAAATAAAAAAAACCATTTTGTACCCAACACCACCACAGAGGAAAAACCATGTCCGATATTCATGAAGCCCATACCGCATTAAGCGATGTCGCCGCGCGTACCCTAGCGAACGCCACCAAAACCGTCCCTATGATGTCCACCATCACGCCACGATGGTTAGTGCATTTGCTGCAATGGGTTCCGGTTGAGGCGGGTATTTACCGCGTCAACAAAGTCAAAAATGAAACCGGTATCGCGGTCGATTGCTCCAATTTAGACGAGCGCGTCTTGCCACAAACCTTTGTCGATTATGAGGCCTGGGGCCGCGAGTACCGCTTAGGGGCGGTCAATAGCGTCGTGGACATCCACACCCGCGTCTCCGATTTGTACAGCAGCCCGCATAACCAAATCCAAGAACAGTTGCGCCTGACCATAGAAACCATCAAAGAGCGGCAAGAAAGCGAATTGATTAACAATAGCGAATACGGCTTGCTGAATAATGTCGCCGATAGCCATAAGGTGCAAACCCGTAACGGCTCACCGACACCCGATGATTTGGATGAGTTGCTGACCAAGGTCTGGAAACATCCGGCGTTTTTCTTGGCGCATCCGCAGGCCATCGCCGCCTTTGGCCGCGAGTGTACCCGCCGGGGCGTACCACCACCAACCGTGACTTTGTTTGGTTCGCCGTTCCTAACTTGGCGCGGCGTGCCGCTGATCCCGTCCGACAAGGTCAGGATCGTCAACGGCAAAACCAATATCTTGCTGCTGCGCACCGGGGAAAGCCGCCAAGGCGTGGTGGGGCTGTATCAGCCTAATCTGAGCGGCGAGCAAAGCATGGGGCTATCGGTGCGGTTTATGGGCATTAACCATAAGGCGATTGCCTCTTACCTGATTTCCCTTTACTGCACCTTGGCGGTGTTGACCGACGATGCCTTGGCGGTGCTTGAGAATGTCGCCGTGGACAACTACTATGACTACAAGTGATTTTAAGCCACAGCTAGACGCTGTGCCGGACAGCACCAACAGCTTTGCCGCCGATTTTTCGCTGGCGCAATTGGAGCGGCTGGCCAACGAGCTGTTTTCGGCCTTGCCTAACGCGGGTAACGATGTGGTCGGCTTTGCCCACCAACAACTGGACGCACACGCCAGCGCACACCCTAAAGCCGTAACCTGCGCCAACCGCTTGGCGGCGTTGGCCAGCCAAGCCGAACAGGTGGCGACAGCGGCCTTACCAACGGGCGGGGTGGACTTGTCGCAACTGCTGGCGGGCTTTGCCCAGCCCACCGTGCAGTTACCGACACCCAGCCTAGCGGCCCCGTCATTTTATTTCCTTGACGAACTGGCCCCGTTCGCACAGGCCTTACAGCCCACATCGGCAATCCCCAGCCACCCGCCCGCGTTTGATGTCGGGGCGGTGCGCCGTGATTTTCCGATCTTGCAAGAGCGCGTCAATGGGCGGCCTTTGATCTGGTTGGACAATGCCGCCACGACCCAAAAGCCGCAAACCGTCATTGATCGGTTGGCGTACTTTTACCGGCACGAAAATTCCAATATCCACCGTGCCGCGCATGAACTGGCGGCCCGTGCCACCGACGCTTACGAAGATGCCCTCACTCAGGTCGCCCACTTTCTCGGTGCGCCCTCCAGTTCGGAGATTGTCTTTGTGCGCGGGGCCACCGAGGGCATTAATCTGGTCGCGCAATCGTGGGGTCGCCAGCATATCGGCAAAGAGGATGAAATTGTCATCACTTGGCTGGAACATCACGCCAATATTGTGCCTTGGCAGCAATTATGCGCGGCGACCGGGGCTAAATTGCGCGTGGCCCCCGTTGATGACAACGGCCAAGTGGTGCTGGAAGCGTATGAGAAACTGCTCAACTCCCGCACCCGCCTGGTCGCCTTTATGCAAGTGTCCAATGCTTTGGGTACGGTGACACCGGCGCGGGAGATGGTGGCGCTGGCGCATCGCCACGGGGCGCGGGTGCTGGTGGACGGGGCGCAATCGGTGTCACATTTGCGCGTTGACGTTAAGGCCTTGGATTGTGATTGGTTCGTGTTTTCCGGGCATAAAATCTTCGGGCCCACGGGTATTGGCGTTGTTTATGGCAAACGTGACTTGCTCGATGCCACCCAGCCTTGGCAAGGCGGCGGCAACATGATTGAAGACGTGACCTTTGAACATACCCGCTACCATCAAGCCCCAGCACGGTTTGAGGCGGGTACGGGCAATATCGCCGATGCCGTGGGTTTAGGCGCGGCGTTGGCATACATAGAAAAACTGGGTATAGACAACATTAACCGCTACGAGCATGAGCTGCTGGTGTATGCCAACCAACACCTAAGCACGATACCCGGCTTGCGCCTAATCGGCACCGCCCCCGACAAAGCCAGCGTGTTGTCTTTTGTCCTCAGCGGCTTTACCACCGAAGCGGTCGGTGTCGCCCTCAATAAGGAAGGCATCGCGGTGCGCTCCGGCCATCACTGCGCCCAACCGATCTTGCGCCGCTTTGGCGTGGAAAGCACGGTACGGCCTTCGCTGGCGTTTTATAACACCCGCGAAGAAATTGACGTGCTGGTGGCGACCTTACGGCAACTGCAACGTGGTGGCACAGGACGTTAAGGGTTATAGCAAGAAACCGCTTGCCCCGTCAGGGGCAAGCTAACACAATAGCGGGAATCCATAGCCTTTGCCCAACCTTGTGAGCATGACCCCCATCATCCGTATCTTATTAGTGGACGACCATGCCATCGTCCGTGCCGGCTATCGCACCTTGCTGGCGAAACAAAGCGGTCTGCAAGTCGTGGCCGAAGCCGCCGATGGCAACCAAGCCTACCAACTCTTTAAAGACCACCAGCCCGATGTGGTCATCACCGATCTTTCCCTGCCCGGTATCAGCGGCTTGGAAGTGATTGCCCGGATCAAACAGCGCGACCCCAAAGCGAAAATACTGGTGTTCAGTATGCACCTAGAGCCTAGCTTTGCCGTACAGGCCACCCGTGCCGGTGCCTTGGGCTATATCACCAAAAGCAGCCCGCCGGAGCTGTTGCTGCGAGCCATCCACGAAGTCCATGCCGGTCGCCTCAGCTTAAGCCCCGACATTGCCCAAGCTTTGGCCTTGGCGCAACTGGGCAACGAGGGCATGGCGCTGGATACCTTGACGGTGCGCGAATTTGAAATCCTACGCCTGTTGGTCGAAGGCCACAGCAGCGAAACCATCGCCCAGAGCCTCAACATCAGCGCCAAAACCGTCTGCAACAGCCATTATCTGATTAAGCGCAAGCTGGGCGTGACCAGTGACATAGAACTGACCCGACTGGCGATACGCTTAAATATCGTCAGCTTGTTGGCGGTGGGCAATTAACCCCCGCCTCAACCCACGCCGCCATTTCCGCCTGCCCGTTGGCCTGCAAACCGGCAACGACACTGGCCTGATTGCACGGCGGTTGGTTTTGGCTGACTTTCCACTTGCCCACCAAGCGCGTGATTTGCAATTCAATACCCACAATCGCCCCCATCAGCCTTTCCGTAAAATCGGCAGGCGCATCAGCCACCGCCCACGGCTTGGCAAAATGAACCTCGTTATGGTCAGTCAACGCTTCCAGTTGGGCGCGTAGCCAACCGGCATCGTCAACCGCCCGCAAATGGCCGTAAGCATGGACGACCGCATAATTCCAGGTCGGCACGACCTTCCCCGTTTCCGGCTTGGTCGCATACCAAGACGGGCTAATGTACGCATCCGGGCCGTGGAAAATCGCCAGCACTTCCTGTTCTGGCGACACATCGGCCCATAAGGGATTGGCACGGGCGACATGGCCGCGCAAGCAACCGAATGGCAATGGCTCATCGGCAAGGTGCAAGGGGATGTGGTTGGCGTTAAGGCCATCGCTATCTAACGTCACCAACGTAGCCAAAGGCCGCTGGCGCATCAGCTCGTGCATGACGGCGACACTGGGTTGTACAAAGTGGGCGGGTTGGTACATAAAGGCTTAAGCTTACCGAAGTTAAAAAACTCGTATCATCATGTTTTTCCGGTTAGGCCGCAAGCAAACGGACTCATTTTTAAAAAATCCTTAACTTAATGGCAATAATAAGTAGGTGTGCATAAATTTTTTAAAATTTTTAGGAAGAAGCCGTCATTCCGGCAGGGATTGCCGGAATCCAGATTACAGGGATGTACACCCGTACAGATTGCCCTCCATGGCGCATGGATTCCGGCAATCCCTGCCGGAATGACGATGCTTCTTTAATTTTGCAGTAAAAATACAGGGCGTTAGTCCTGCAAAAAATTTTGTTAAAAAAATTTTGCACACCTACTTAGACTGACCCTGAGAATTTATGAGAAGATGCTTTCTTATCCATCTTTCCAAAACCCACCACCAAGACCATGCCCCTAACCCCCACCACCTTAATCAAAGCCCGTTTGACAGAGCTGGCCGCCCAGCATCACATCAAAATTATCTATGCCTGTGAATCGGGCAGCCGGGCTTGGGGTTTCCCGTCACCGGACAGCGATTATGATGTGCGCTTTATCTATGCCCGGCCTTGGGCTGGGTATTTGTCCTTGGCGGAAGGGCGTGATGTCATTGATTTGCCGCTGGAAGACAGCGCGGCGGGGGTGCTGGACATAGGCGGCTGGGACGTGCGCAAAACCTTGCGGCTGGCGGGCAAGTCAAATCCGGTGATTTGGGAATGGCTGCAATCGCCGATGGTATACCAGCCTTTGGCAGCGGCAGAGCTACAGGCCTTAAACGCCCGCTTGGCGCCGTTTTATTCGCCGATTGCCGCTTGCCACCATTACCTGTCCTTATGCCGTGGCACTATGACGCGGGAGTTACAGGATTCCACGGTCAAGATCAAAAAGTATTTCTATATGCTCCGGCCTTTGCTGGCCGCCGCCTGGATTGAACGCCACCACAGCGTCCCACCTATCGGCTTGGCCCCGCTGTTGGCCTTGCTGGACGGGCAAACCCAGATCACCGCCAGCATTGACGAATTGCTGGCCCGCAAACAACACACCGATGAAGCCATCCCCATCCCACGCCTGGCCGTGCTGGACGGCTTTTTGGTCAGCGAACTCACCCGTTTACAGGCGGCGGCCAAAACATTGCCCACGGCCTACGGTGATCCGGCGCAGCTGGATAGCCTGTTCAGGCAGTTGATTGGCGCACCCGACCCCGCCTTATGAGCTTAAGCATCGCCGACCTTAAACGACAAAACCTCATTTTGTTGGAAGCGTTAAGCGGGAGCCGCGCCTACAACTTGGCGACCCCGCAATCGGACACCGACTTGCGCGGGGTCTTTATCCTGCCGCCAGAGCGGTATTTCGGCTTTACTTATACCGAACAGGTCTGTAGCGAGCGTAATGACCACGTCTATTACGAACTTGGCAAATACCTGAAATTGCTGGCTAAGAACAACCCTTCCAGCATCGAACTGCTGTTTGCCCCCAAGGCGACCCTTCTCTACCAGCACCCCTTGTTGGCGAGAATCCGCCCGGAGCCGGTGGTCTCGCGCCTATGCCGGGACAGCTTTGCCGGTTATGCCTTAAGCCAAGTCAACCGCGCCAAAGGCTTGAACAAAAAAATCTTCAATCCAGTCACAGGCACCATCCCACGCCCGATAGAGTGTTGCCATATCATTGAAGGCGATCAAAGTATTGCCGCCGAGTCTTGGCTTAACGCCCATAACATGCAGGCCGGACGCTGCGGCCTCAGTGCCTTGGCGCATGTCCGCGACGGTTACGCGCTGTTTTATGCCGATGATTATGAGGGGGATGATCGGTGTTTTAATGGCCTCTTCCGCACCGATGCCCAGCAAGCCCCCGCCGCGCCCTCACAAGACCTTTGCCTGTCTTCCATCCCCAAAGGCATGAAGCCTAGGGCGTGGCTGGTGTTCAATAAAGACGGTTTTGCCCGCCGTTTGCGTGACTATCACGACTATCGGCTCTGGGAGCAAGAGCGCAACCAAGACCGTTACCAAGGCACCTTGGCGCATGGCGGCGGCTATGATGCCAAAAACATGATGCACACCTTCCGGCTGTTGCGCATGGCTAAAGAAATCGCCAGCACCGGTCAGCCATTGGTGCATCGCCCTGACCGTGACGAATTGCTGGCAATCAAATCCGGCCAATTCGCCTACGAGGATTTATTGGCCCAAGCCGCCCAAGAACTGCTGGAAATAGACCAACATTTTGCCACCAGCACCTTGCCTGACGCGCCAGACACCCAGCAAATCGAGCGTTGGGCGGTGGAGATACGCACCGCGTGGTACAGGGGGGCTTATGGGGCCGACTCTTCATTGCCCTTAAGTTAATATTTTTTATGTTTATTATCAATAATATACAATTATAGCAGGTCGGGTTATTTACTGATGGCAAAGCAACGGCCCAATATCCGGCAACCATTAGAAAAATCCTTTAGATAGGAGATATAAGGGCGCTTTTGATGTTGTTGAAACAAGCGTTGTTTTGGCCGATAATGGGTTGCCATCACTGCGCCAGCCACAGGGTATGCCAGCCTAGCCACCATGAAACCGATCATCAGACCCCTTTCAGTTAAAATCCGCGACAAGCACACCGCTGTTTCGGGGCGCATGGCCTTTGATGCCAACCAAGTCTGGAACGCGGCCAATGTCGGTTCCACCGAGTTGTCGTGGGCCGCCATCCCTGAAGTCGGTTATATGGGCTGTGGCACGTCCGCGTTTGGGCTGATGAAAGAATTGAAAGGCATCCGCAAGGAACGGGGCATGGTCATTGACTCCACCGCCGCCCATACCAAGGCCCGGAAAGCAGTTCAAGAAAAACAAGCGGTGCTGGCGGTGTTCGGGCGGGGCCAGGAACGCTGCACCACCCAAACGTGTTCGTGCTGCGGCTGCATAAGCCTCGGTAGCCCGAAAGATAGGGCAGATTTGCGGATAAGGGCATGGACGCGTGCCGGGCATGATCGCGGCATCAATGCGGCCAAGGACATTCCCGCGCTTGGGCATAAGCACCTAGCAGCAGGAATCCCTGTCCTTTAGGGTGGGGAGGATGTCAAATGGGCAGACGTTCTTCCCTTAACGGCTTCAAGCACCTGCTTGCCTTAATGCGCCTTGTTTACCGCCACCCCACGTTATTGCTGCTGGGCTTGCTGATCGGGGTGGGCGATTATGTTTATGAGCTAAAAATAGCCCGCCCTGCCCTGCTGTATCAAGGCGAACCCCAGGCCTTGGCTTGGCAAAACAGCGACACTTGGTTTCGGGTGCTGCGCAATCATGGCTTTATCTTGGGCTATTCAGATGTGCGCGGTAATCCTCTCTGGGTGGAATATGCCCTGACCCCAGTTCCAGACCATGCGCCCCCATTGAAACGCCCTAGCCGTTTTAGCACGGACTGGCGCAGCTTTAACCGCTTAAGCCATGACAGTTATCAAAAAAGCGGCTATGACCGTGGGCATCTGGCCCCCAATTACGCGATAAGCCATTTGTATGGCAAATGGGGGCAAGCGGACAGTTTTTTGATGACCAATATCACGCCGCAAAAACCCCACTTAAACCAAAAGGTCTGGGAACGCTTGGAAGAGGTGGAAATTGATACCTTTGCACCAACGTTCGGCAAAATCTGGGTGCTGACCGGGCCGGTGTTTAGCGGTTCGGTGGAGCGGCTAAGTTCTGATTGGAAGGTGGAGATACCCGACGCTTTTTTTAAGATTTATATCACCGCCGCCGAACCGCCTGATAAACCGCTGGCACTGGCGTTCTTAATCCCACAAACGGTAAAAGGCAACGAACCGCTGGCACAATTTGTCACCCGCATTGACGCGATAGAAGCACAAACGGGGCTGGATTTTTTTGCCGACCTGGATGATAGGATTGAAAATGCTGTGGAGGCCAGCATGGACGGGCAACCGTGGCATTTGCAGGAAGTCAGCCAACGCCCTGCGCGGTACTGAACATTCAGATCACCAGAAAATCCGCCGCCGTCACAGCCAATCCCTTACCGATGAGGGCAACCAGTACAAAAGCGCTCGAACCGCTACCATCAACATCGTAGAACAAGCCGCCGGACAGCGTGTTGTACAAAATATGGTCATTGCTGTCTTCGACATCACCTGCGCCCATAAGCTTAAACGCGCTGGCCGCTAAGCTGCCGATAGAGGACAATTGCGTAAAAACAGTATGATCCAATTCGATAGTATCATCGGTGACGGAAAAATCGGTGATGATGTCTCTGTTATCAAGACCCAATGCCGCAGCAAAAACAAAACTGTCTTGCCCTGCCCCGCCTAGCAACACATCTTGGCCTAATCCACCGTTCAGCACATCATTGCCTGTACCGCCCCATAAGATATTATTGACGGCATTGCCTGTTAAGCTGTCGTTAAAATTGCTGCCGTTGATATTTTCGATGGTATTCAGGGTGTCAATGCCCGCCCCGCCGGTGTTTTGCGCTACGGTCAGCGTCAGATTAACCGTCACCCCCACCGTGACCGTATGATAGTGGGCGGTATCCACGCCACCACCGCCAACCAGCAGATCATTGCCGGCACCCCCATTCAAATTGTCAGTGCCGTCACCTCCCTGTAACGTATCGTTGCCATCTCCACCTGTTAAATTGTCGTTACCGTTGCCACCATTAAGGACATCATCCCCATCCCCACCAGCCAAGCCATCATCACC
>JAQTNZ010000049.1 GCA_028713595.1 Methylovulum sp.
AGACCTGCTTGTTGGATGAGCGGATCCATTTCCGCAGTGGCGGTCGAAAAATGTCGCATATACACAAAATCGCACCAGTGATGGCGTTGTGCCGCTTCCAAATCGGCCTTAGCATCGCCGATAAATAACGCCCTCTCGCCTGCTGCGGGTGCTAAAGATGCTAAAATATCAGTTTTGCTTTGCGGTGATCCGTATATGCCGGTGAAATAGCCCGTTAATGAGCGTTGTTGCATCACCCAACGCAGTTCGGTTTGATCCGAACCGGAAGCGATGTACACGGGGCCGAAAGCGGCCAGATGCGCCAAGGTTTCAAGACAGCCCGGCGTGAGCGGCGCATCCAAGTAAGCCGAGCGGACGATGACGGCATAACGGTCAAGCAATCCGTCGATTTCGCCGGCTTCCGGCTCCCGTTCCAGAAAGTTAAAAAAGTCTTTAAATAGCACATAGCGCGAGCGGCCAAAGTTGCGGGCCTGATAGTCAGAGAAGCGGGCGACCACGCTCTTTGGATAAGCCGCCAAGGCGGTGCGGAAGGCGGCTATTTTCATGGTGTTGGAATCCAACACCACTCCGTCACAATCTAATATGCTAAGGCTGGGCGCGATCATGGTTTACTCCTTAGCAGGCTTGTACCATAGCATATAGCGACCGTACCGGAATCCGGTATAAGGTCGGTGCCAAGCTGACCAAGTGAGGGACGTTGGCAACGGCCAGATAATCGGCAATCGTGCTGGCGTTTTCATCATGTTTGGCATGGGAAGACTCGCCATCGTCCGCATAACCGTCAAAGCCAATCAGCATCACTTCATCGGCGCCACATTCGACTGCCGCCGTTAAGCCCAATTGTAGCGGGCTAGGTACGGACACGCCCGCAATGTCACCAATGGCAAATAATGAAGCGGGGTTGACTTCGCAAACCACGCCGACAACAGGTACGCTACCCGAAAAACGTGGCGGCGGGGAAATGATCCAGCAAGCGATTTCTTGGGCTAAAGATTGTAAGTGCGGCTCAGAAATTTTCTGGATTTCATGGCCGGACAGGGCGATGCAATGCCCGCCCAGATCCGTGAAATAGTCGGTGGATTTCAGGCTAGTATGCACGATCACCGTATCATCCAGATCAAATTGCCCGATAGTTGGCGCCGCCCGCCGAGCACTTTCGCCACCACCGACCAAGATAAACCGACTACGCCGGGTAGCAGCCGGAAAATCGGCCAGCTTGGTAAATGCCTGGTCATCCAAACTGCCTTGGACAACCAGTTTGTTTTGCAATGCCCCCATGACTACGGACGGGTCAAAACGGTCTTTAATCAGCCAGTCCATCACCTTGCCTTGCTCTTGGCCCGATAAGCTGGAGTACATATAGGGCAGAGACGTGCCCCATTGGTAGAGGTCATGGAGCTTTTCCATTTTGTCCATGAATTTGCTCAATTCAAAATAAGGGATTTCAGTACCTGTGGCGATGCCGATATAGGTCAGCATCAGCTCGGTTTTCAGGTTGCCAGCCCCGCGCCCCATGCCCATAAACGTGGCATCAATCGACACCGCCCCCGCTTCTAATGCCCTAAGTGCGTTGGCAAAGGCCAAGCCAGCGTTATCATGGCCATGAAAACCGACATTGCCAGGGAAAATGGCGCAAGTAATCTTCACCGCCGTCCCTACTTCATCGGGAAAACAGCCGCCGTAACTATCGACCAGCGCTAGGCAATCAAGGTCATTGACGGCTTTGAAAGGTGCCAGCACTTCTTCAGTCCGATGGCTCCATTTGCTTAGGTGCATGATGTTCAAGGCACAGGCAAAGCCGTGGGCGATGACTTTTTTATGCAGGCGCAAAGCCCGTTCTATTTCATTAGGTGCCACCGCAAACCGGATCAGGTCAACAATGCCTTCAATATCCGTGAGGAAAGCATCAATGCTGTCTTCATGAACATCTTTCAGGTTAAACATCAAAGCCAAGCGCTGGTCAGGGCGCAATCGCCGCTTGGCTTCAAACAGCTCTTGTTGTGAGAGATAAAAAAATTGGCCGAAATAACTGTCCTTTTCGGGGCTGCGGTAGCCTATTTCAATGTCATGTATCGGGCTACGCGCCACCAGCTCAAGATATTCGTTGACGAAATCGGCGTTAAATTCCCACTGGGTATAATAACCACCATCACGTAAAGTACAGTCGAGTAGCCGCGTTTTCTTTGATAAGGTTTTCATGGGCATATACTCTTAGTTAGGGTTGGTCTTTATGATTTTGCATACTTTGCAAAACTTGCTCAAAAAAAGGCGGCGGGTTTTTTTTGCAACATTCAAAGCGCTCAAAAAGGGTCTTAAAATTAATCTTCAGCTTGGCGGCGGATTTGCCTGAAGCAAACCGCGACTGCGGCGGCAATTGGTCTTTACTGCAAGCCATGGCGGCACTGTAGGCGGCTTCAATGATCTCCAAGAATTTATGGCAATCGCTAATCTGCCCTAACAGCCAGTTATTTTGCGGATGCAACAAATCAATCATGCCATAACGCCCCGCATTGACCGCGCTGATAAACAAGCTGGCTGCTTCGTCAAAACGTCCGTTCCAGGCTTTGATAAGGCCACCCTGAAACAACAGCAAGGTAAAGTTTTGGTGCACCATCGGATTAAAGCCCGGATGGACAATCATTTTCAGCGCACCGTCAACCACATTGCTGGCTTGGGCGATTGAACCGACCGACAGCAGCACCGTAGCCAAGGTGCTGGAGCAGGACACCAGCCAACGGAAAGCCACGGCGTCATGGGTTTGTACGGTTTCCCGATACTGCTTATAGGTGGCATACACCGCGTCAAGCAATTCAGCCCTTTCATCCAATCTATCGGCGATGCGATAAGAAAGGATGGTGATAAGCCCGCCAAAATTTTGGTTGTTTTGCGGCAATGTTTTTAAATACGAATAGGTCACGACAAACAAATCATCACTGGAATAGTCACGCGCCGAGGCATTGAACAAATTATTGGTCAAATAAACATTGTCATTAAGCTTGTTCCTATTAAGCTGGTAGCGTAGGAGCAGCTTGCTAATATCCAAAACCGTTCCCCCAGCGATCAATTTTGCTGTGCTTAACGCTGGGATACCAACATTCTGGATAGGAAAACTTACCGCCAATTTCCCGTCCAGGTTAGCCTGGACATTGCAGGCAATAGAAAATTCGCTATGGTCATGGCAGGTGATCCTAAGCTCACAGCTATCCAACGTTATGGGAAGGCCAGGCGGCTCGAGTTCGAGGACGAACTCCAAGCCGCGCAATTTAACAACAGGTTGCTCGGTAACACTGGCAATTTCAGTCATAGGGTCACTATAGGCTAGGGTTTTACCAACGCAAACTGGGTGGTTTTAACGAACGCGACCGCTTCTTGCCCTACCGCCAAGCCTAATGATTTCAGCGAGCTGGTGGTGATGATTGAAGAGATAATGCCGGCGGCGGTGTCCAGCTCAATTTCAGAAAGGACATCGTGGGTGCGGATGTTCTTGATCTTGCCTTTAATCTGGTTATTGTTATTAACGTCAGACATGTTCATAAATTTTCCCCTGAAGTGGTTGGATGGTTGTTGCACAATAGTGTTAAAAGCAACAACAATGCCACTATTAATTATCATTAAAAATCATATAACTAAGTGTTTTTGAAGCGGATGGGCGTGTTGCTGTGCGGGCAGGTTGTGTTGATTTGCTGTTGTTATATAAGCAGATTTCGTGGTGCGGCAATTTTTGGAAATAAAACATTAAAGCTAGCGGTGTGGGGCGTGATGAGGTTATCCGGGCTTTGGTAAGCAGAGAGGGATAAGTGCAATGGTTACAGGAGCTATGCCCTAGAGCCAAAAAAAATTTTACAAAAAATATTAACAGTGTTAAATTAACATCGTTAACAATACTATTTTTTACCAATGCCACCTAAAATCAAATCAGCAAAAGATCGTGAACAACTGCGTGCCCTCATCCTTGAGGCCGCCCGCACATTATTTGTCGAACGCGGCATCGAAGCGGTGTCAATGCGGGAAATAGCCAAACAAATCAATTATTCGGCCACCACTTTATATAACTATTTTGAGGATAAGGAAGCCTTACTACAAGCAGTGTGCGATGCTGATTTTTTAGTGCTGGCATCAAGTATGCGCGAGATTATGCAAATTCCTGACTTAATCCAGCGCATCCGGGCCTTGTGCCAGGGCTACGCACACTTCGCCTTGCACCATCCTAACCATTATCGTTTGATGTTTATGACCCCACGTCCCCCTTGTAATCTTGACATCACCCGTATCGAACAAGGCAATACTGAACAAGATGCCTATGCGCAATTGCAAGAAGTTGTGCGGGCGGCTTTTGCGGCAGAATTGTTTAGGGCCGACCTCAACGATAGTGAACTGATTGCCCAAACTTTATGGGCGGGCGTACATGGGGTATGTTCTTTGCAGATTGCCCTAGGGCGCGAAATTTGGATGCAATGGACTGCTATCGAAGCCCGATTAACTTTAATGCAAGATGCACTTTTACGCGGCTTGCTCCGCTAACCAGACAGGACTTTTTAAATGCGACACTTACGATTTGGCTTATTGGCGTTTATCTTATTGGCGGGTTGTGAAAAAACCGTTGACCCCCCGCCGCCCCCGCGTCCGGCGTTGGTCATGAAAGTGGGGGCCGGCGCAACTGATACGGCGATGAGTTTGGTCGGGGAAGTGCGGCCTCGTTATGAGTCCGCCCAAGGCTTTCGGATTGCCGGCAAAATTATTGGGCGACGTGTGGAAATGGGCGCGCGGGTGAATAAAGGCCAGGTCATCGCCCAGCTTGATGCCACCGACACCCAACTCAATGCCGCTGCGGCCTCGGCGGAAGTGGTGTCGGCAGAAGCCAGCCATGCCTTGGCACTAGCGGAAGTGGCCCGGCAACGGCAGTTGTTTGCAAAAAAATTCATTTCCGCCTCCGCGTTGGACATTAAGGAATCGGAGCTTAAAGCTTCCAGTGCGCGGATGGCGAAGGCTCAAGCTCAAGCCAATATATCCGGTAACCAGACCCAATATACCACCTTGACCGCCGACCGCGAAGGGGTGGTCACATTTATCCAAGCCGAACCCGGACAAGTGGTGGCGGCTGGCGATATCATCGTGCGGATTGCCGATACGCATACTGTGGACGTACTGGTTGCCGTACCGGAATCAAGGATGGCGGAAGTCAAGCTACATGCCCCCGTACTTTTGAAAATGTGGGTGGATAGGCAAAAAACCTACACGGGCGTGGTGCGTGAAATAGCTCCAGAAGCGGATTCCGCCACCCGAACATTTAATGTGCGCATCACTCTTGAGAATACCGATGCTTCCGTCAAATTTGGCATGACTGCCGGGGTTGGGTTCCAAGGGCTTGAGTCAACAAGCGCTGTTGGTTTGTTGGTTCCTGGTAGCGCCGTAACCGCCAGCGATGGCAAAACCCAAGTGTGGGTGATTGATGGCAACAATCGTGCACAACCGCGTGAGGTTGAAGCCGGCCCGTTTCGGGAGGATGGCGTGCTGATCCGTAGCGGCCTAAGCACCGGTGAAATTATCGCTATCGCAGGTGTGCATACCCTTAATAAAGATCAATTGATCCGTCCGGTCATGGGAGCCAAGCCATGAGCGGCCATCCTGAACACACATCCGGGCAAAGCGCCGTCAGCAACGGTTTTAACTTAACTGATTGGGCATTAAAGCATCAAACCCTAGTGTTGTATTTTATGCTGGTGCTGACGCTGTCAGGTTTTATGGCCTATACCAAATTAGGGCAATCTGAAGACCCGCCATTCACTTTCAAGGTTATGTTGGTTCGTGCCACTTGGCCTGGGGCTAGTGCCGAGGAAATGGCGGAACAAGTCACGGATAAGCTGGAAAAGAAAATCCAAGAACTGCCGCATCTTGATAATACGCGTAGCTTTTCCCGTCCTGGGGAAACGATGATTTTTATCACCATCAAAGATGACACGATGTCTTCGGCCATTCCTGAACTTTGGTATCAGGTGCGTAAAAAAGTCGGTGACATCCGCCATACCTTGCCGCAACAACTGGAAAGCCTAACCTTTAACGATGAATTCAGTGATGTGTACGGCAGTATGTATGCGTTGACTGGTGATGGCTTTGACTTTGCGGAACTGAAAAAACACGCGGAACTGATCCGCACCGAGCTGCTGAAAGTCAAAGATGTCGCCAAAGTGGAATTCTTCGGTGAGCAAAAACAACGCCTGTTTATCGAAATATCCAATGCCAAATTGGTGACTTTAGGTATTGGCACTTCCGAACTGATTGGGATTTTGCAAGCCCAAAACGCCATCGTGCGGGGCGGCACTTATGAATCGGCCGATGAACGCATCCGTATTGCGGTATCAGGCCGTTATACCCAATTGGACGATTTGCGCAATTTGCGCCTGCGTTCGCATCAGCACGACTTCCGCTTAGGCGATGTGGCGAAAGTTTATCGTGGCTATGAAGATCCGCCGCATGACCGGATACATTTTCAGGGCAAGGATACCCTGTTGTTGGGCGTTAGCATGACCGATGGCGGCGATGTGATTGAACTGGGCCATAACCTCGATCAGGCCATCGCCCGTATCAAACAGAACTTGCTAGTGGGTTTGGAGCTTAATACCGTCACCTCGCAACCGCAGATTGTCACGCATTCGGTGAGTGACTTTGTCCGGTCGCTGACAGAGGCATTGGTGATTGTGCTGGGTGTCAGCCTATTGTCGCTGGGTTTGCGTAGTGGCATTGTTGTGGCTATCACCATCCCAGTGGTGTTAGCGGCCACTTTTTTGCTCATGCAACAATTGCAAATCGGTTTGCATAAGATATCGTTGGGGGCGTTAATTCTGGCACTGGGGCTATTAGTGGACGATGCGATTATCGCCGTGGAAATGATGTCGGCAAAAATGGAGCAGGGTTGGGATCGGCTCAAAGCCGCCTCGTTTGCCTACACTTCCACCGCCATGCCCATGCTGACCGGAACTTTGGTCACCGTGGCCGGATTTTTACCGATCGCCACCGCCGCTTCATCTACTGGCGAATACACGCGTTCCATTTTTCAGGTCACTGCGATTGCCTTATTAGTTTCTTGGTTTGCGGCGGTCATTTTTGTGCCGTACTTAGGCTACCATCTGCTGCCAGATTACGGTCATGCACCGCAACCTGGAAAATTTAATCGATGGTTACGGACAAAACTTAAGCTTAAACCTCAGGAAAACCAAAATCTCCACCACCATCACGATATTTATAGTTCTGCTTTTTATCAGGCGTTCCGTAAGGTGGTCACTGCTTGTGTGCGTTACCGTAAGACCGTGATAGCCATTACTTTGACCCTGTTTGTGCTGGCGATTATCGGCTTTGGCAAAGTCCAACAACAATTTTTCCCCGACTCGACACGTTTGGAATTGATCGTAGATTTACGCCTGACTGAAGGTGCTTCTTATGCGGCGACCGAAAGCCAAGCAAAAAAATTGGAACAGTGGTTGCAGGAATGGAATAGCAAACATCAGGGTATCGAGAACTTTGTCGCCTATATTGGCAGCGGTGCGCCGCGCTTTTATTTACCTTTGGATATTCAGCTGGCACATCGCGGTTTTGGGCAGTTTGTCATTTTAAGCAAAACGCTTGCCGACCGTGAGGCCTTACGGAAGGATTTGCTGGCTTTGTTTGAAAACGATTTTCCGGCTTTGCGGGCATCTGTGCTGCGTTTGGAGAATGGCCCCCCCGTTGGCTTTCCGGTGCAATTTAGGGTTAATGGTAGCAATATCCCTGAAATACGCCATATCGCCCATCAAATTGCCGACATCATGCGGGCGAACAACCATTTGGTGAACGTCCAGCTTAGTTGGGACGAACCCAGCAAAGTGGTCAAAGTCAATATTGACCAAGCGAAGGCCCGACTGCTAGGGATCAGTTCGGTCGATATCGCCACCGTGTTGAATGGCGGCATCCAAGAATTTTATATCACCGAATTTAGGGAAGGCATCGAACGCATCGATTTGGTCGCCCGTGGCCCCGCCGAACAGCGTAGCCGTCTGTCGCATTTGCAAGATTTGATGATTAACACCCAGAGCGGGGTGGGCGTACCGTTGGCACAAATCGCCACCCTCAGCTACGAATTTGAAGAAGGTGTGATTTGGCGGCGCGACCGCATACCTTCCATCATTGTCCGTGCCAATTTACAAGGCAATTTGCAAGCTCCGGTAGTCTCGCAGCAAATTGAAGATCAACTGACCGGGATTAAAAACAGTTTGCCGTTGGGGGTCGCCATTGAAACGGGCGGGGCGGTGGAAGAATCCGCAAAAGGCGGCGCGTCAGTGGCCGCAGGTTTCCCGTTGTTCCTCATTGCGGTATTGACTATTTTGATGCTGCAATTGCAAAGTTTTGCACGGGTGGCGCTGGTGGTGTTGACCGCACCTTTGGGTCTTATCGGGGTCACGATTGCCTTGCTCGTGTTTGATAAGCCGTTCGGTTTTGTCGCCATGCTGGGCACTATCGCCCTGTCGGGGATGATTATGCGCAATTCGGTGATCTTGGTCGATCAAATCGACCAAGATAGGGCGGCTGGATTAGCGCCTTGGCAAGCTATAGTCGAATCGACCATCCGCCGTTTCCGCCCCATCCTGCTGACTGCGGCAGCGGCAATCTTGGCGATGATCCCGCTTACCCAAAGCGTGTTTTTCGGGCCGATGGCCTTGGCTATCATGGGTGGTCTGGCCGTGGCGACCTTATTGACGGTGTTATTTTTGCCCGCCTTATATGCAGCCTGGTTTAGGGTGGAAATGCCCCACTAGCATAATAGCGATAATGTCCGGCATTACCATTTTGTTGTAACTAACGCGCCTTAAGCGGATCAAACCCTATCTTAGGCGATGACATAACTTTTGATTGTGATATAGGTTCTTACCCGATATGCGACAACCCTTCATCCTGATTGCCACACTCATTGCCATAACCGTTTCATGGGCGGCTTATGCTGGCGCAGAGAAACCCCAATCCCTACTGGATATTTACAATCAAGCCTTGGCGCATGACCCGACCTTAGCATCGGCGTTAAATGCCAATAAGGCCGCCCAAGAATTGATCGAACAGAGCAAAGCCCTGTATCGGCCCGTGGTGAGTTTCAGTGCCGCCACCAGCGCTTCGCAAGTCGATGTCCGTTATCAGGGTACGGGCATACCTTTCCCTAACGGCTCACGTTCGTTTGAGGGCTACCAATACGGTGTGGAAGCCCGGCAACCGTTGTTCCGCAAACAAAATTGGGTGCAGATGGAGCAGTTGCGCACCCAAGTCAGCCAAGCCGACAAGCAATTGCATTTGACCTTGCAAAATCTGATGCAGCGCACCACGCAACATTATTTTGAAACCCTCATCGCCCAAGATAAATTGGCCCTGATCGCTGCGCAAAAGACGGCCATTTTAAGCCAACTGGAACAGGCAAAAACTAATTTTGAGGTCGGCAATGCCACCATCACCGATGCGAACGAAGCCCAGGCACGCTATGATTTGATTGTCGCCCAAGAAATTGCCGCGCAAAATGCGTTTGAAATCGCCAAACGCACGGTGCAAGAAATGACCGGAGAACTGCCGCAACAATTGGCTTCGGTAAAAACAGGCCTAAAACCCAATGCCCTAACCCAGAACCTAAACCAATGGCTGGAAGTGGCTAAAGACAGCAATTTAAACATCCAAATCCAACAGGATACCGCCAAGCTTTCGGCTCAGGAAATTGAACGCCGCCAAGCCGAACACCTACCCACCGTGGATGCCGTAGCCAACTATACCGAAAGCTATGCCAATGGCAGCAATTTTGGCTTTGGCAGCGATATTAGCAATGGCACTATTGGCGTACAACTGCAAGTCCCGCTTTATCAGGGCGGTGCGACTAGCTCACGCGTCCGGCAAGCGATACTGGACAAGCAAAAAGCCCAAGATGATGTCGAAGTTGCCCGCCGCCATACCGAGTTGGAAACGCAACGGGCGTATTTGAACTTAAATTCCAGCATTGCCCAAGTCAAAGCCTACGAACAGGCTTTAAGCAGCAGCCAAAGCCAGC
>JAQTNZ010000050.1 GCA_028713595.1 Methylovulum sp.
CATTGACAATGACAATGGCATCGGGCGCCGCTTCCAGTAAGGCGCGGAACTGCTCTTCGCTGTCGCGCAAAGCCTGCTCGGCATTTTTTTCAGTAGTGACATCCAGCGCCACCAAGGTGGCGCACATAGGCCGCAGTGCGCCGCCTTGATCTTCGAAGCGGATATGCTTGCGTACCCGTAACCAGCGTACCTGACCATTGGGCCATACCACCCGATGATCCATAAGGAAAGCGCCCGTTCCTTTAGGATTCAGCGAATGGGCGATGTATTGCATCACATTGGCACGGTCATCAGGGTGGAAGCTTGCGTGTATCGCTGTGCGCGGTAAGGTCAGCTCCACTGTGCCTAAGCCAAACATCTGTGCCGCTTCGGCGGAAAGATGTGTCATCCCTGTGATGTAATCAATATCGGCAAGCCCTAAACCTGCGACTTGCACCCCAAGGGCCAGCCGCTCTTCGCTGGCCTTCAGCGCTTGCAAGGTGTGCATCCGTTCGCGCAACAACGCGAAACGTTCTATGGAGTTTTCCACGGCACGGGTCAGGCTTTCGGGGGTGATCCTGTGCTTGCCTATATAATCCTGTGCACCGGCACGGAGCACAGCCGAACCCTTGTCCTTAACCTGCCCGGTGATAACCACGACCGGACACGGCGGCAAATCGCCACCGTCGCACAAGGCGGCCAACACTTCCTCGCAGTTCATGTCCGGCAAATAATAATCAAGGATGACGCATTCGTAAGGCCCGTCCGGCTTGTCGCGGGCTTTTTGCAAGGCTTCGGCACCGAGTTGGGCTTCGGTAAAACGATAGCGGCGCTCCGAGCCTAGGATCAGCTTTTGCCGAAGATAGGCGCGGTCATTGGCATTGTCTTCAACCAACAAAATATGCCAGAGCTTATTCTTCATAGTGCCAACAGGGGTTAAGGGTAGCTAACACGGCACTGGTTAACCAGCAGCCACAGGGTATCGTAAAACTTGCGGGTGAATGGCGTAGCCTGCACTTGCTCGCCTCCACCCATCCACATCACTGCCATTAAGTTAAGGGTTTATTGCTTTCAATTTCAATAAGATAATATAAAAGAGCCGCTCTCGTTCCCACACGCTGTGTCACTACCATTAAGTTAAGAATTTGTGATTTTAATATCAACAAGATAGGATTAACCGTTCGCCCTGAGCTGGTCGAAGGGTGGGCGGTTAATCCGGTCATGGTTCGACAGGCTCACCACGAACGGATTAACTTACTACGACCTTAACTCAATAGCGTTTTCTATGTTATTGAATAAAAATAGTATTCCTTAACTTAATGGCAGTGACACGCTGTGTGGGAACGAGTATATTCTTATTAACATTATGATTATTAAATATAAATCCTTAACTTAATGGCAGTGATGATGCTCCGGCGTACCCACATACCCACAAGAGCATAAAGGGCAGTGTGGGAACGGTAGGGCTTCACCCTACCTTAATAATACGGGTGGGTGGCTTGGATAATTTCAACGCTAAATCCAAGGTGTTCATAAATTCATTGACCCTGATCGGCTTGGTCAGATAACGGAAAAAACCGGCTTCCAAGCCTTTGGCAATATCGCGGGGCATGGCGTTGGCACTGAGCGCGATCACTGGGATATGCGACGTTAGCGGGTCTTGCGACAATATCTCCAACGCCATGATGCCGCTAATGCCGGGCAGGTTAATGTCCATTAGGATGACATCCGGTTGCGAGTGCCGCGCAATCTCGACCCCCCGGTTGCCATCGCGTGCCGACAGCAACCGGATGTCCGGCCTGCTGGCGAGCAACGTTGCGATCAACAAAAGGTTGGCGGGGTTGTCTTCGACACACAGCACCGTGTGTAGCCGCGCGTCATCGGGCAATAGGGGGTGGGCAATGGCTGCGGGTTCGCTGTCGCCATCGCTGATGTGCTGTTCGGTGACGTTAAGTTCCACCCAAAACACACTGCCCACGCCAACCGTACTGACCACGCCAATGTCACCGCCCATCAGCTCAACCAAACGCTTGCTGACCACCAGGCCTATCCCCGTACCTTCTTCGATGCCGTTCTCCTGGCCTAAGCGGTTGAACGGCTGGAACAGTTGCATGAGTTTTTCTTCCGACAAGCCTTGCCCGGTATCCCGAAAACTGATGCGGACACGTTGCGTTGCGTTGACATCGCAAGTCACCGCCACTTCGCCCGCCACACGGTTATATTTGATGGCGTTGGACAGCAGGTTGATAAATATCTGCTTCACCCGCGTCCGGTCAGCTTTGACAAAACAGGGTTTTTCAAAATGCGGGAACATCACGCGGATGCCGCTTTTTTGTGCTTGCGGCTCGATCATCAATTGGCAATCACCCAGCACTTCCGCCAGCGATACCGGTTCGGGTGACAACGATACTTTGCCCGATTCGATCAACGCCAGATCAAGGATTTCGTTAATCAGCTCCAGCAAATACCAACCGGCCTGCAAAATCTGGTCGATGCTGGCTTTTTGGCTGTCCGTCAGCGGCGGTTTGCCCGCCTCGATCAATTGCCCAAAACCCAAGATGGCATTCAGCGGCGAGCGCAATTCATGGCTCATACTGGAGAGAAAATCCGATTTGGCAAGATTGGCCTTTTCCGCAACGTATTTGGCCGTTTCCAACGCGATATTGGTTTCCTGCAAGGCGTGGTCGAGGAGTTTGCGCTCGGTCACATCCCGCGCCGCCGCGAACACGCCTTGCAAGGTCCGGCCACGGTCATAAAACGTGGTGGCGTTGTAGGACACCACGGTTTCCTTGCCATTGCGGGTACGGGCGGTCAGCTCGTAATTGGTGACTTTTTTGTCATTCAGCACCAAGTTAATGGCGGCTTCGGCGCGTTCGGGGTCAGTGAAAAAGTTTTTGAACGGTGCGCCAATCAGCTCGTCACGGGTACAGTCGGTGAGCGCTTCCATCTGCTTGTTGACATCGGTGATGATACCGGCCGGATCGGTGGTCATAATCGCGTCGATATTGGCTTCGATAAGCGAGCGGGTATAAAAATGTTGGTCACGCAAGCGCTGGTCGAGCTTTTTCTGCTCTTCTTCAACTTGCTTGCGGGCGGTGTTGTCAGTGCCTATCAGCAGATAACCAATAATGGCATCTTGGGCATCGCGCAACGCCGTGACCGAGACGACCGCCGGAAAGCGGCTACCGTCTTTGCGGATGTAGGTCAGTTCGTAAATGTCTTCGATGCCGCGCGAGGCTTTGAACACCAAGGCTTCAAAACCGGGCGTAATCGTGGTTTCCAGCTCGGTGCTTAAAGTTTTGGCACGGATAATGACCTCTTGCGGATCGGAAATGTCGGCGGGGGTGATTTTGTTTATCACATCGGCGGCGGCATAGCCTAACATGCGCTCCGCACCGACATTGAAAATCTGGATGACTCCTTGGGCATCGGTGGCGATACTGGAGAAGTTGGCGCTGTTAAAAATGGCGGCCTGCAAAGCCCCCGCTTTGACCCGCTCTTCTTCCGCCTGCTTGCGGATGGTCAAATCGCGTAAAATGCCGGTAAAATAACGCTGTCCATCCAACTGCATTTCACTCAAGGAAATTTCCAAAGGGAACAATCCCCCCGCCTTGTGTTGGCCTGTGCCCTCGTGTTGCACCCCCATGCGGGCGCTTGCTTCGTCACCGTTGGCATTTGCGCAGTTGTGGCCTTTGTCCTCTGCCCATTCGGGCAGCAATACCCTGAAGTTTTGGCCGATAAGTTCGGCGGCGGTGTAGCCAAAAATGCGTTCGGCGGCAGGGTTGACGGTTTCGATACCGCCGCCATCGGCATGGAAAGTGACGATGCCGTCCAACACAGTATTGAGGATGGTCTGCACCAACGCGTTACTGTCGTGCAAGGCTTGTTGCACGGCATAGTCTGCGGTGACATCCCGGAACACCAGCACCGCGCCGATCACTTGGCGGTTGTGGTCACGAATCGGGGCGCAACTGTCGGCAATATCGTATTCGTTACCGTCTTGGGCAATCAGCACTGTGTGGTTGGCCAAACCTTGCACCGTACCGTGTTCCAAAGCCGCCATCACCGGAATCGTCGCGGCCAAGCGGGTAGTTTTGTTGATGATTTGAAAAACCTCATCAACCGGACGACCGATAGCGGCGGCTTGTGTCCAGGCGGTGAGCTTTTCCGCCACGGGGTTGAGCAGGGTGATCCGCGCCATCGTGTCGGTGGCGATCACGGCATCACCAATGGAATTGAGGGTGACGGCAAGTTTTTGCTCGTTGCCTTGTAGGACGGTGTTGACTTGCGCCAGTTCTTTGTTCGCGTCTTCCTGCACCTTAAGAAAATGCTGGGTTTGCAGATTCGTGACGTGCTTGATCCGCTGCCGGGTTTGCTGATAAATCAGGTAGGCAAATGCCGCTGCGGACACCGTTGTCATCAGACTGCTGAAGACAATGATGATGAATAAGCGGCGCATAGAGTCCTGGAACTGGGTTTCGTGTTGCGCCAAGGCGGTTTCTTCAAGTTTGATGAAAGCGTCCATTTCGATACGGATGGCATCCATCAGGCGCTTGCCGGCACCGCTGCCTACCGCCGCGAACGCAGCGGCCATATCGTCTTGGCGGCGCAAATCGATAACGTGCGCCAGTTCGGCTATTTGGCTTTCTATCAACGGCACTATCGCGACCAGATGCTTTTGGGCGGCATCGGCCTCATCGCCTAAGGTCAGTTGCCGCAGTTCTTGCAAATGCGCACCCACCCGTCCACGCACCGCCAAATAAGGTTCCAAAAACGCTTCATTGCCAGTCAGCACATAACCGCGCTGCCCCGTCTCGGCATCTTTCAATTCCGATAACAAATCGTTGGCGTGACTAATCACGTTATGGGTATGCGCCCTCGCCTTGGCAGTGGTCTCGGTCTGCCTAAACATCCAGAAAGCAAGCACCGTCACCAGCACTGCCAACAGTGCCGCGCCGGTCAGAAAAAGAAAAGCCTTAGCGGACGTTTTCAAGAACAATTGCCCCTGTGTCGCGCCAATATCAGCGATAATAAGCATGGCCGGGCGGTACTTGGGTTCATGGCGTTACCTTTTTATATTGTTAGTGGTTTAGGGTTGGGTCAATTAAGGGTGTGCAAAACTAATTCGGAAATTGCTTGGCTGCGCTTGCATCACTCAGCAAGCGATAAAACTCTTTCTTGACCACGTCATAGCATTCGCAGGTGCGGCATTCCAAACCCGCCCGGTCAAGCACGGTGATATGCCCCCGGCGGTAACTGATCAATGCCGCCCGTTGCAAATTGCCGGCGGCTTCAGTAATGCCTTCACGGCGCACGCCCAGCATACTGGCAATCAATTCCTGGGTCATGGTCAATTCATTCGACGGCAACTTATCCAGTGTCAACAACAGCCAGCGGCATAATTGCTGCTCTACCGAATGATGCCGGTTACACACCGCCGTTTGTGACATTTGAGTCATCAGGGCTTGGGTATAACGCAGCAACAAACGCATCATCGGCCCGGTACGGTTAAACTCTTCCATTAGATAGCGTGCCTTGAGCCGATAACCAAAGCCGCCGGTATAGACGGTTGCTAAATTGGAAGTGGTGTTACCGCCCATAAACAGGGAAATACCAACCACACCTTCATTGCCGACTCCGGCAATCTCCGCCGATGCGCCGTTTTCCATCACATAATGCAGCGAAACAATGGCGGTGGTCGGAAAATAAACGTGCTGCAATTGCCCCCCGTACTCGTAAATGACATCCCCCAGCAGCATAGAAACCAGTTCCAACTGCGGGGCAATGCGGGTAAATATGTCCTCTGGCAATGCGGCGAGAAGATGGTTTTGTTTGGGGCTATGTTGTGTGGACAACTTATCTGCCATGCTTTTGTCCCTGAAGCTTAACGCGGGTAAAAATCAAAATTGCGGCGTATGTAACAACGAAGATAACACTTTGATAAAAGCATTTGGCATCCCAACAACAAATACATTCACAGCCCGTATCCTGCCTTGACTTTTATAACACACTATCCCAAAGCCAGTGGGGGGTGGCTATGAAGACCGTGATATTTTGGGTCAAGTAAAACCCATTAAGTTCCATTTGCCGTCTTAATGCACTCACCATAGCGGTGGCATGAATAGATAATCGTTTACACTAGCAGCAAAACCGGCTTTCGTCAGTGCGCTGGCGCACATAGGCAGAAGCAAAGTGGCCTGACTGGCAACCCAACGGCATTTGAATTTCTTAAATGACAAAAGCGCGTACCCGTTAAGGCACACGCTTTCAGCATTGATAAAAGGCTTAAACTTAGGCGGTTTATGCCACTAACAACAGTTCCAATGCCCCAATATGCGCGTGTTGGGCAGGCAGTAATTTGGTCTCGATCAGTGCCCGAATATCTGCCAGCAGATCAGTGTCTTCCAAGGCGGCCCGGTAATCATCCGCACCGCTTTTTTCCCCTTCCAGCAACGCTTTTAAAACCGATTCTGTACCTAACCAATTGGCGCCGCCCAAGACTATTTTTGCCCACGTTCCCCAAGCGCCTGAGCTTTCGGTAGGATCGCCTTCTAAGCGCATGTTGAGCGCCTGCAAACTGGCAAGAGCCTCTTTATGCTCTTCAAGCAGCGGCATTAACGCTTCCGACTCGCCTAAGCCAACCCCTTCCTTCAGCTTGTCCAACGCTTGTTGGTAAGTTTCCGTGGCCGACAATTCATTTTTCAGCAATTTTTCAATATTTTTAATGTGTTGCATAATATAATCTCCAGATGGATAGGTTTTGGTAAGGTTTAGGAATAACATCATCTGGCTTAAGCGCTAATTGACGCTTCAGCGGTGATGGAAATGTCTTCGGCGTGGGCCCGCTCGAAGATTTTTTTGGCGACATCACGCTCTTCGCTAGTTGTCGCCCGTACTGAAATCAAGGCATTGCCGCCTTTGATTTTGCCCTCATAACGTTTGGCTTCATATTCGGGAATGCCCATGCCGATTAATGCGCCGGTCAAACCACCCGTGGCGGCACCCACGGCGGCACCGCTTAAAGCCCCCATGATAGGGCCTGCGGCGATAAACGGGCCGACACCTGGAATCGCCAAACTGCCTATCCCTGCCAACCAGCCAAATATCGCCCCCGCACCTAAACCCACGGCTCCGCCAATGGCGGCGCCTTCGGGGCTTTTGGTATGTTTTTCATGGGCAAAATCTTGCGTGGTGGATTTGTCCGGGAACAGCACTGAGATATCGTTATTGGAAAAGTCAGCCATTTTTAAGTGATTGACAATAATTTCTGCTTGCTCCATTGATTGGGCGATACAAAATACAGCTTTAGTCATGACGTTCTCCTGGGCCTTTACGGCACTTTATTATCAAGTTGGTTGTCTACCTGCGTGACACCCCGCGTTTGCGCGGCGATTTTTTGCAGTTTTATACTTTCCGCCGCACTGCCAACTGGCCCGCGCAAAGTCACCACGCCATTGCGGGTGATAATTTTTGCATTATGGGCATCCAATGACAGCGACTTGTTTTTAACCACAGCCTTACGGATATGGGCCGTGATTCTGATATCCTTTTTAGTTTCCTTTTGTTCTTCCGGGGTTAATGTCGTGCCGGACTTATCGCGGGCATTGAGCTGGGTGTTGTCTAATGCCGAACCTGTTGCCAAATAAGTTGCATTATCATGGTCTGCCCGTGCTGTACCCGTTGCCAGCAGTAAAACGCTGGTTAACGAGAACATAAGCAGCAATAATCGTGTGGACATATCGATCTCCTTAAGTAATTGCTTGGTAATGCAGAATGCTATCCATGACCGTTTTATCCCTGAATGGGCATTATTTTGTGTCGATAACGGAACTGGCGGTTTGGTGGTGGCTCAATAAGCGGCTTAACACAAAACCCGTCCCAACCGCCACGCTGAGGACAGCGATGGGGTTGCTGTTGATATAAGTCCGGCAATCTTCCATAAACTGCCGCTCCGCGATTTTCAATTGCCGCGTTTTTTTACTTAGCAACGCCGCCACTTGACAGTGTTCAGGAGGTACTTTGTCTGTTGTTTGCATAATAATATCTTCTAAAATAAAGAGGGGGTAACAGGCTTAACAACCCGAAAGTTAAGGGCAATAATTGAAAAAATATTAATAATCGCCCAGATAGTGGGCGGGGCGGGGCATTTTTAGCCAGGTTAAAAATACCCATAACGCAGCTACGCCCTAACCTGTTTAGAATGCCGGTGTTTTTATTAATATCGGCTTGTATATCTAATAAAGCCCAAACAAACGGCTTGAGACAAGTTGACGGGTAGGTTAAAGGAAAATAGGCGTGGTGTCGGTGCGCTGTCGCACTTAGGGGAGGGGGTTAAAAACTTTAGGAAAACTGCTTGTTGCCATTGAGGCGCGGGCATATTGTTAAACTGCATCTAACCGGAGAAACCTAGCGGGTAAGGTATATCCGCCACAAAATGCCTGACGGTAAAAACGTCAGGCATTTTGTGGTGAAGTGCTCTTTAACCTATCCTGCTTTTGGCTAAAGGTTACTGATTTTTCCGCAACGTGGCGGCAATTTCTTGGCCTAATTGGCTGAGGCACAGGCTTTGGGCAGTGACCATGGTATCGTAATCGGACGTTGAGGCCGCCGCTTGATAAACCGAGCGTTTGTCTATAATAGTCTGGTCGTTGTGTTTGATAGACCATTGGGCAATCAGGCGGCTTTGCCCATTGGCATCGACATGGAACTCCACTATGTCGATGCTGATTTGGTAATCCACTACCTGCCGCTGGGGCCAGGGGTAGCGGATCATCCGGTTGCTGCCCAGTTGGTCGGGCAAGGCTTTGAATAACGCAAGGGCAATGTTTTGGTCTAGCCGCTCTGCCCAACGATGGTGTTCGGCCAGCTTAAACTGGTGTTCGGTGAGGCCAACCATCATTTGCGGACGGTTCAGATAGTCGGGTATGTGTATCGGCCCCAAACCTATCATGCCCTCTGGAATAGGGGCGGGCGGTGGGGTGCTAAGGCCAACATCCGCAGTGAGCCGATAAAATTGGATGGGCTTGCTATCATGGTGCATACACGCGCTCAATAACAGTACCGAGCAAGCCAGCACAGGCAGGGATTTCATGGTGTTTTACTCCTTTCCATACACTATCGAATCAGGATGGCGTTGAAGGTAGTCGGTCAATTCTTTGGTGGATTGCGCCGCCTCGCGCAAAGCTTCCAGCGATTGCCAAAGCGGCGCATCGGGGGCGGCCAGGGTTTCGACGGCACCTAAAGAGTTTTTTGATTCCAGCAAGCCGCTGTTGGCGGTGTCCAAGGTTTTTTCGGTGGCGGCCAGCACGGGCTTAATGTCACGGGTAAATTGCCGCACCAACGTTTGCGTGTCTGTCACCGTTGTGTTCATAGTGGTCAGCAAGGGTGCAAGGTTATGGTTCATCGTGGCGATGAGCTTTTCGGTTTCGTTCAGGGTTTTGGTCAGGGCGGCGCGGTTTTGCTTCAGTTCATCCGAGGTGGCGATGTCACGCACCGCTTTTAAGGTCGCCGCAAGGTCTTTGACGATGGCTTCAATCGGCAACTGGCGGATTTTTTTCAATATTTCATCAGCGGTGTTTCTGATCTGGTCTTCTGTGGTCGGTACTGCCGGCAATTCCGCCAAATCTTTGTAGTGCAGTCCGGTCAGTTTTAGCGGGTCGTTTTGATGGAAGTTAAATTCCACAGACAAAAGCCCGGTCAGCAGGCTTTGGGTTTGCAACTGGGCTTTCAGCCCGGCATCGATCAGGCGCCGGGCGTTTTGTTGGCGTTCTTGCGCGGTGGTGGCGGCTTGAAACGGTTGTCCGCTGGCATCCAAGACCATTTCCGAGTCCAGTTCAATCACCACCGGTTTTATGATGCGCGCCGCATTTTGATCCAGTTCCAGGGAAATTTCTTTGACCGTGCCCACTTGCACGCCTTGCAAAGTGACGGGCGCACCGACATTCAGGCCGTTTAAGGCGGAGTCGAAATAAATGACGTACTCGCTTTTTTTCTTGAGCATTTGCCCGCCGCCAAAAATCATGACCGCCGCAATCAGCAAGATCAACGCCCCCA
>JAQTNZ010000051.1 GCA_028713595.1 Methylovulum sp.
TATTGAACTGACTTTCCGCCAAGGCGATATTGTCGCCATTGACGATGTCGCACATTCGCCCGCCGAAGTGTTGGCAAAGCTGAACAGCATTGCCGGGGCGAACGGTATTGGCCGCTTGGATATTGTTGAAAACCGTTATGTCGGCATGAAGTCACGCGGTTGTTACGAAACCCCGGCGGGTACGGTGATGCTGAAAGCGCACCGGGCGATTGAGTCTTTGACCTTAGACCGTGAAGTGGCGCATTTGAAGGATGAGTTGATGCCGCGTTATGCCTCGCTGATTTATAACGGCTACTGGTGGAGTCCTGAGCGGGTGATGTTACAAACCATGATTGATGCGTCACAGGCATCGGTCAATGGTAAGGTCAGGCTGAAATTGTATAAGGGCAATGTGATTGTGGTCGGACGGGCATCGGACACTGACAGCTTGTTTGATGAGAGCATCGCCACCTTTGAAGAGGACGGCGGGGCGTATAACCAGAAAGACGCGGAAGGCTTTATTAAGCTGAACGCGTTGCGGATGCGTATCGCCGCCGCCAAGCGCCTGAAATAAAAGCCGGAACAAATTCCCGTTTAGCTTGTATAATTGCCCGTTAATTGAGCCATAATAATAAAATAGTTGTCCAAAGCGGGCTTTGTCCGCTTTGAGAGGAAGCAATAATGAGCCAGAAAAAGAAAACCTATTCAGAAATTGTTGTTTTGCAAAGCGTACCTTCTCACCAACAGTTGATGAAAACCAACCGATGGTTGTTACGGGGTATGTTTTTTCTTATGACGGTTATTTTTGTCGCTGGCTTTTTAGTGTTGCCCAGCAATGATTTTTTAGCCAATTATAAAAAGGTGACGGCGGATGAGGTACGGCCTGAAACCAACCCGCAATTGTCGGCGGAAGTGGATGCGCTGAAAGGGCAGGTGGTGGGTTTGGTCAGCGGATCGATTGAAAGCAAGTTGCGCTCGTTGGAAGAAAGCCTACGCGCCGGCACGTTGACAGATTCTTTAGGCACGTTGGAAGACATTAAAAACGATGTCAAGGTGTTGCGCACCTACTCGGAACCACCTCGGCCTGTGGTGGCGACGGTGTCCAATGCGCAATTGATGCAGGAAATGTCGCAACTAAAGCGGCTGATTTATTGGACGCTGGCTTCCTGTAGCCTGATGATCGCGGCGGTGGCGGGTATTTGGATCAGGAATATCAAAAAACTGCCGATCAGGGAAAATATTGTCAGGTACTTAAGTCGGCATTAATGGCTTGGATGGCAAGGCGCTTGTCGCCTTAGCCCATTTACAGCCAACAAAAAAGCCGCCCTAGGCATTGCTTAGGGCGGCTTTTTTTCGGGCTTTAAAGCCCGGATCCAGTTAAACGTATAGCTTATTTGGATTCCAAATATTTGTACAACGCATCAACCGCTTGGTCTTCGCCGTAGCCTGCTTTAGCAACTGAAGGTTGTTTCATGATTTCTGCGATAGCTTTGGGCATGCCGCCTTTGCCTTCTTTCAGGGTGGCTTCAAATTTTGCACGGTCCAATTGGCCGGCTTTAATCAATGCGGTCAATTGTGGGTTTGAAGCGATGTCGTGGCAAGTGCCGCAACCGCGACCAAAAGCGCGTTCATAGATTTTTTTACCGATTTCCAATTGCTCATCGGCGACTGCTTGTCCAGTTAAGGCGATTAAAGCAATACCTGCGGCTGTGATTAATGATTTTTTCATAATGACCTCTCTTTGTGTTGAAAAAAGAACTGTATTGCTTTGGAAAGTACAGTCCGATGAAAAGTTAAACCCGTAAAGAATATGGAATTTAAGCGAAAAATTCAATGCTTTTGTTGAGAATTTTAATTTTTTCCACAGGCCGCCCTTATCGGCCATAAGGCCGCTTATAAAAAAAACTAGCCATTGCTTTATTTTTAGCAATAAAAACAGGGTCATATCTTAAAATGGGACACTTATCAACTTGATATTCGTGTTGGTCGATAGGCTAACTGTGGCTTTACGCTACGCTTATGCCTGCAAGGGTTAAAACGGATTTGGATAATCGGTTAAGATTCGTGGATAATGAACGACTTTAATTTGATTTGACTGTGCAGTGTGGCGATGAAACAAAAGATAGAGGAACTGATCCGGCAGGCTGTTGACAGCCTTAAGACTGAGGGCGTTTTAGGGCAGGACATCGTGCCGCAAATAATCATAGAGCGCACCCGTGACGCACAACACGGCGATTTTGCGTCTAATTTGGCCTTGGTGCTGGCTAAACCGGCAAAAGCCAATCCTCGGCAATTGGCCGAGAAAATCATCGCCGCCCTACCCGAAGATGCCGCCATCATTAAAGTGGAATTGGCAGGGCCGGGCTTTATCAATTTTTTTGTCAACCCTAACGCCCATTACCAGATTATCAGACGCATCCATGAGCAAGGCCCGGATTTTGGCCTCAGCCGTATCGGTGCCGGCAAAAAAGTCCAAGTGGAATTTGTCTCCGCCAACCCCACGGGGCCTTTGCATGTCGGGCACGGGCGCGGGGCGGCTTATGGTTCGGTTTTGGCGGATTTGTTGGCGGCGGCGGGTTTTACCGTGCACAGGGAATATTATGTCAACGATGCCGGTCGGCAAATGGATATTTTGGCGACCAGTATTTGGTTGCGGTATCTGGAAGAATGTGGCGAGGTGTTGCCATTCCCTAGCAATGGCTATCGTGGTGATTATGTCCGTGATATTGCCAGGGACATCCATCAGAGCGCGGGCAACGATTACCGCCGCCCAGCCGTTTTGGTGCAGGAAGATATGCCGGCTGATGAGCCACAAGGCGGCGATAAGGAAGCTCATATTGATGCCTTGATCGCCCGTGCCAAGACGTTGTTGGGCTTTAATTTGTACCGTGATTTTTTTCAAATCGGCCTTAACGACATTTTGGGCGACATTAAGGACGATTTGCATGAGTTTGGGGTCGATTACCAGCAATGGTTTTCTGAGCGGCAATTGATGGATGACGGTTCGGTTGATAAGGCCTTGGCGCAATTGCGCGAAGGCGGGCATTTATATGAGAAAGACGGGGCGCTCTGGTTTGCGTCCAGCCAATTGGGCGATGAAAAAGACCGCGTAGTGGTGCGTGAGAACGGCCAGTACACTTATTTTGCCTCGGATATTGCCTATCATCATAACAAGCTTGCGCGTGGTTTTGACCAGATTATTGATATTTGGGGCGCTGACCATCACGGCTATATCCCACGGGTACGCGCCGCCATTATTGCCTTAGGTGCCGATGCCGAAAAGCTGAAGGTGTTGCTGGTGCAGTTTGCGACCTTGTATCGCGGCGAAGAAAAGGTGCAAATGTCCACCCGTTCCGGCGAATTTGTCACTTTGCGGCAGTTGCGTAACGAAGTCGGCAAAGATGCGGCGCGGTTTTTTTATGTGATGCGCCGCTCCGAGCAGCACATGGATTTTGATTTGCAATTGGCGACCTCAAGAACTAACGAAAATCCGGTGTTTTATGTGCAATACGCTTATGCGCGTATTTGTAGCGTATTGCGGCAATTGGATGAAAAAGGCGGGCAGCGTGACATTGATCTGGGTATGGACAATCTGCCTAGGTTGGTCGAAAGCCATGAACTGGCCTTGCTGGCCCTATTGGCGCGTTATCCTGAAATGCTGGAAAAGGCGGCCTTGCAATATGAACCCCATCAAGTGGTGCTATACTTGCGGGAGTTGGCAACGGATTTTCATACCTATTACAACGCCCATGCCTTTTTGGTTGACGATGCCGCCTTACGCAACGCCCGCTTGAATCTGGTCTGTGCCGTCAAGCAAGTGCTGGCAAATGGCTTGAACCTATTAAACATCAACACCCCCGAAGTTATGTGATGTATGGCTAAAGATTACAAACACCGGGTCACTCCCAAAAAGAAACCCCTGTCCAAGCGGGGTATTGCCCGATGGCAATGGCTATTAATTGCCGCCTTGGTGTTTGCATTCATCTTTTTTTTGGTTTACTTGCGGTTGACCGCCCCCGAAGAAAAGGCTTATGTTGACAGCAAGGGCCAAGCCATCTCCCCTACAACCACCGACACCGCCCCTAAAAAAGGTGAGGCGGCTTCGGCTGCCAATGAGGCGGCAAAAGCCGAACCAGGCAAACCTAAGCCGCCGCATTATGAGTTTTATACAGTCCTGCCTGATAAGGAAGTGGTCGTACCCGATTATGAGCTAAAGACCCGTGTCCGCGAAGAGCGTATCGGCAAAGCCAAAGATGCCAAGTACATCATGCAGGTGGGCTCTTTCCAAACCTTTAAGGAAGCCGACCAATTAAGGGCCAAGCTGGCGCTGATGGGTATCGCCTCGAAAGTGGACAAGGCCAAAGTCGATGGCGCCACCACCCATCGCGTCAAATTGGGGCCGTTTACGCAAATGAAAAGCGTCAATGACATCCGCTTGCGCTTAAAGACTATGGGCGCAAATGTCATCGTCACCGAAATGGCGGCCACCAAGCCAGTGGTGCAGACTCCTAAGCAGCACCGTTAATGACATCAATGCACTATATACCCCGTTATTTTAATAACATCCGCTCTTGTCCTAAGTGACCAATACCCCCCTATAATGGATACGAATATAAGCCATATAAGCCCCGATAGGATGGGGATAGCTTTAAAGGCTACCCGCACTGCTAAAGGTTTGCCCGCAAAAAACAACCCTATCCAGTCAACGCCACTCATTTTCTCTTTTTTTTCGGGGGCCGGATTTTTAGATTTGGGTTTTGAAAAAGCAGGTTATACCATTGCTTTTGTCAACGAGATACACAAGCCATTTCTTTACGCTTACCAGTATTCCAGACAGAAAATGACCATCCCTGACCCTCTTTATGGTTATTTTAATGGGGATATTGAACAGTGCCTTACAGGTAAGCAAGGCCAGCATTTAAGCCATTTGGTCAATGCGGCGAAAGTTGATAAGCGGCTGGTGGGTTTTATTGGCGGCCCGCCGTGTCCAGATTTTTCGGTAGGGGGTAAAAACCGTGGGCAACATGGTGAAAACGGCAAGTTATCGCAAATTTATGTTGATCTGATTTGCAAACAAAAGCCCGATTTTTTTGTGTTCGAGAATGTAAAAGGCCTGTATCGCACCACACGGCACCGCCAGTTTTTCGAGGGTTTAAAACACCAGCTTAAAGAAGCCGGCTATAGCTGTACCGAGCGCCTAATCAATGCGATTGAATACGGTGCGCCACAAGACCGTGAACGTATTATCCTGTTTGGTGCCCATCAATCCCGCACCCCAAAAAATATCGCCGCATTTGATTGGTGCGCCCATACCTTGCATCCTGAGGGCAAAGCCTTAAGCTATCCTTGGCCTAATGCCGAACCTATTGCAATATCCCGCCCACAACCCCAGCAAATTCCTGTCGAATTGACCATTCAACATTGGTTTGACAAGAATGATGTCGGGCATCATCCAAACGCACTGCATCAATTCAAACCCAGGGCGGGTTTGGCAAAATTTGAAACTGTTTACGAAGGTGATGACAGTAAAAAATCGTACAAAAGGCTGCGCCGTTGGCGCTATTCACCGACCGCCGCTTATGGCAATAATGAAGTGCATATCCACCCCTATCTGCCCCGCCGTATTTCTGTGGCGGAAGCGTTGGCTATCCAATCATTGCCGAAAGAATTTGAGCTGCCTGCCGATATGACACTCAGCAATATGTTCAAGACCGTAGGCAATGGCGTACCCTTTTTGGCGGGCCGTGGCTTGGCTATGACGATACTGGATTTTTTTAATGGGGTTGGGGCATGAAAGCGCACACATGGCGACTATCTTAATTATTGGCTGCGGGGCTATCGGTGCGCAGTTGGCAGCCTTATTGCAGAAGCAAGGCCATGCCGTGGTCGGGCTAAAACGTAGCCCCCCCAATACGACTTCCGCTATCCGCTATGTCACTGCGGACATTACGTCCCAAGCCGCCATCAACGCGCTGGATTTGGCGGTTGATGTAGTGTTTTTTATCGTGTCCGCCGATGGTCGCACCCCAGCCAGTTATCGGGATGTGTACGAGCTGGGCGTGGGGAATGCCTTGGCGAAATTTGCCCGGCAGCCGTGGTTTTTTGTCTCCTCCACCAGCGTTTATGGGCAAACCTTGGGCGAGTGGGTTGATGAGGCTTCACCCGCCCAAGCTAACGCCGTCACTAGCCAATTGATCCGGCAGGCCGAGCAGCGGGTGCAGGCGGCTAACCCTTTGAATGTCGTTGTCCGTTTTTCGGGCATTTACGGGCCGGGGCGTACCTATTTATTGCAAAATGCCCGCCAAGCCCCCGCTATCCAACACACTCCGCCGTATTTCACCAACCGTATCCACCAGCATGATTGCGTGGAAGTGTTGGCGTTTTTGTTGCAAAAACGGCTGGCGGGGGTCGCTTTGGAATCTTGCTATTTGGCCAGTGACGATGATCCCGCGCCGCTCTGGGAGGTGGTGTCTTGGTTGGCGGCACGGATGGATTGCCCACCGCCCACCCCTAAAGGGCCCACAATCAACCCCGACAGCAACAAGCGTTGCCGTAACCTGCGCCTCAAAGCCTTGGGCTATCAATTCCAGTATGCCAGCTATAAAGAGGGCTATGGTGAGTTGCTGCCATGAACAAAAAAGTCAAGACGGCCTTTGTCTGTGAGCAGTGCGGGGCGGATTTCCCGCGCTGGGGCGGACAATGCACCAGTTGCGGGGAATGGAACACCATCAAGGAAGTGCGCTTAGGTAGCGCCAGTAAAGAGCGTGGCAGCCGTCCGGCGGGTTATGCGGGCAGCGTGTCCGCCGTCAAGCTATTGTCAGATGTCAATTTATCGCAAGCCGAACGCCTGTTGACGGACATTTCCGAGCTGGATAGGGTCTTGGGTGGCGGTGTGGTCGTGGGCAGTGTCGTGCTGATCGGTGGCGCCCCAGGCGCGGGCAAAAGTACCCTGTTGTTGCAGGCGGTCGCCAATATGGCCGACCGTGCTATCGGGGTGCTGTATGTGTCCGGCGAAGAGTCTTTACAACAGATTGCTGAGAGGGCGCGGCGGCTGAAATTGCCCGCCAACAACATCATGATGCTGGCAGAAACCTCGGTGCAGCGGATTTGTGACGTGATGGACGAGGTCAAGCCGCAGATTCTGGTGATTGATTCGATTCAGGTCATGCACACCCAAGATGCCGACTCCGCCCCCGGTTCGGTGTCGCAAGTGCGCGAATCGGCAAGCTATTTGACCCAATACGCCAAAAAGCATCAAGTCAGCATTTTTATGGTCGGCCATGTCACCAAAGACCACTCGCTGGCAGGGCCGATGACCTTAAGCCATATTGTCGATACCCAAGTGATGCTAGGTTCCACCGATGATGCCCGTTACCGCGTGTTACGCGCCGACAAAAACCGTTTTGGCAGTGTCGGCGAGTTGGGTTTTTTTGCAATGGACAGCACCGGGCTTAAGGAAGTGAAAAACCCTTCGGCGATGTTTTTAAACCGTGCTGAAACCCCCGCCTCAGGCAGTGTGGTGACGGTGTTGTGGGAAGGCACCCGCCCCTTGTTGGTGGAAATCCAGGCCTTAGTGACCGAATGCCAATACGGCAACCCACGCCGTTTGGCGGTGGGTTTTGACCAAAACCGCTTAGCCATGTTGTTGGCGGTGCTGGCGCGGCACGGCAATATCATGACCGCGCAAGATGAGATTTATGCCAACGTTGTTGGCGGCATTAAAGTAAGCGAGACCGGCTCGGATTTGGCGATCGTGATGAGCGTGGTGTCTAGCCTAAAAAACAAGGTCATTCCCCATGACGTGCTGTTTTTTGGCGAAATCGGCCTGAGCGGGGAAATCAGGCCCGTCGCCAACGGCCACGCACGCCTGAATGATGCCGCCAAACATGGCTTTAAAAAAGCCGTAGTCCCCAAAGCCAACGCCCCTAAACATAAGCTGGCAGATTTGCAGGTCTATCCCGTCTCCACCTTGTCCGAAGCTTTGGATATTCTCGGCGATTTGGCTTAAAAATAATGCCTGATAACCCCTAACCATAAGCCACGCTAAACATCTCAGGCGTGGCCGATAAACTTAAGGCCGATAGCTGGCCTTGTGTGGGCAAAGGGTAAATCCCATGATAGGCCACATCGTTAAACTCAGCGTCATCGGCAAAAATGATGTTCAAATTGGCGGTCAGCCGTTCAGGTCGCCGATACCAAGGCATAAAACCTTCGGCTTGTGTGCCTGTCGCCCCGCGAAACTTAAAATCCAATTTGCCTTGCCCGTTGCAATATTTCATCAAGGTATAGGCATTGGCGATAAAACGCAGCCGTTTCCAGCCCCTCAGCTTGGCATGCCAACGTGATTGGTCTTGCCCGCCATTTTCAAATAAAGCCGCATAGCTGCCTTGGGATAAGGCCGATTCCACTTCATAGGCAAACGTCAATGCCTGGCTAAAACTCCATTCGGCGGGAATTCCGGCGTGGACCAAGGTAAAATTGAGCTGGGCATCGTGATGGATAAGAGGTCGGCGGCGCAGCCATTTCAGCAATTCTTCCCGATCCGGGGCATTTAAGACTTCCGCCAACACCTCGTCCACTTCGGCCCCGTCAGCTTGTGCCAGCATCAACAAATGCAATTCCCGATGGCCCAGTACGGTGATGGCTTGCTTGCCTAAGCTTTTGACAAACCTCAGTACCGCCAGAGGTTCCGGCCCCTCATCAATCAAATTGCCGGTAAACCATAAACTGTCTTGTTCAGGATCAAAGCGTATTTTTGCCAATAACTGTAACAGCGGCTGATAATGGCCTTTGACATTGCCGATAGCGTAAGTGGTCATAACTGATTGAGTCCAAGCTTAAAGTATCCAAACTAGCATCAATTATGATGCCACATCCGCTGCGGGCTTTACCCGACAAGAACCCAGCCAAGACGGCGATAGGCCATTAGTTTTTATTTTCTGGCAAGCTATTGATGTTATTATCCAATTTTTGGGTGGCTATAATCGGGCAGGCCGATGCTAAATGGGAAGCAGATTGCGTATCTACCTATTGATGGCGTTATTTTGCCACAAAGGCATCCGCGATTAGGCACTATTGTCATTAACGCGACTCAGAAATTAATTGGCTGATGTCAGGTTAAGCCGATGTCGGGCGTTATTAGTGCTAGGCGCCCGCTTTCCGGTAACAAATAATCCAAGCAAATCCACTCAGCGCGTCATGGATTCGTTATAATTAACCCATCGACAATTACAGACAGGGTGGAAGAGGTTATGGCGGATGCAGTCAACAACACACATAAAATAGTCATCGTAGGTGGCGGTGCGGCCGGGATTGAGTTGGCGACCACATTAGGTTACAAGCTGGGCAAGAAAGGCCTGGCGGAGATCACTTTGATCGATGCCAGCACCACACATATCTGGAAACCTTTGCTGCATGAAGTGGCGGCGGGTACCTTGGATGAGTCGGAGCAGGTCGAATATTTGGCGCAAGCGCACCGTAGCCATTTCCGCTTTAGATTGGGCAAAATGGAAGGCCTAAACCGAGCCAATAAAGAAATTTACGTCAGCCCCACCTTTAACGATGCCGGCGAAGAGCTGATCCCACGCCGCACGTTTGCTTACGACACGCTGGTCATGTCGGTCGGCAGTGTCAGCAACACCTTTAACATTAAAGGGGTGGGCGAACATTGCCTGTTTTTGGACACCACCTCGCAAGCCTTTAAATTCCAAAAACAACTGTTTGAGTCGTATATTAAAAATTATATCGGCAAAGAAGGCACGCTGGTCAAGCCCTTGTCGATTGCCATTGTCGGGGCGGGCGCTACAGGTGTGGAATTGGCCGCGCAACTGCATGAAGTGACCGATGTCTTGGCGATTTATGGCTTAAATGAAACCAGCAACGTTAAGTTGACCATCATCGAAGCTGCCACCCGTCTGTTACCGGCTTTGCCCGATAAACTGGCATTGGCGACCCAACAGCAATTGGTCAAGCTGGGCG
>JAQTNZ010000052.1 GCA_028713595.1 Methylovulum sp.
GACCATCAACAATAGGATGATCGACATCACCCGTTTTTCCATTTTGATGGCCTGAAAAAAATTGTCATGCGCCTTTGTCCAATCACTGACCACATAGTCATCATAAAATTTAACCGCCAAATTTTGAGTTATCTTAGGTGCATCCAGCAGGTTGTCCAGCCTGATGCGTATAGCTGACACCGCCGTGTCCATACGGAACAATTTTGCGGCATCGTCCAGATGTATAAAAGCCATATTGCGGTCATATTCAAACATGCCGACCTTGAAGGTGCCGACGACGGTAAACCGGCGCATACGCGGTACGACCCCGGCGGGCGTGGAATTGACTTGTGGGCTAATAACGGTGATTTTGTCGCCCGTCAGCACGCCTAAGTAATTGGCGAGTTCTTGGCCCAAGACTATGCCATATTGCCCGGCCACCAAATCGGCTAACTTGCCATCGGTCATTTTTTGCGCGACTTCCGACACCTTTGCTTCCATGTCCGGCAATACGCCTGTCAATACCGTGCCGCTGACGCGCCTATCGGCATTAATCATCACCTGCCCGCCAATAAAAGGGGCCACACCTTGTATATGCGGCATCCCCGCGAGCTTTTGCTCCAGCCCTTGCCAGTTGTCCAACTGCCCATGCCTTCCGGTCATGGTGGCATGGGCGGTCATGCTGAGCATACGCGCACTGATTTGCTCGACAAAACCATTCATCACCGACAAGACCGTGATTAAGGCAATCACGCTCAAGGCGATACCTAGCACCGATGCCAAGGTGACAAAGGAAATGAATTGTGTGCGCCGCTCCGCCCGCGTATAACGCAAGCCGATATAAAAGATTAAGGGTTTAAACATGAAAAGTGTCGGTTAATGGAGGGAGGGGTCAGGATTTTCTGCACTGGGGGCAAAAGCCATATAGATATAGGCCGTGGTCGGTAAGTTCATAACCGAGCTTGTCGGCGATTTCCCTTTGCCTGACTTCAATGACATTATCGGTAAATTCATCAACTTTGCCGCATTTCATGCACATGATGTGATCGTGATGATCCGCTGTCGCCAATTCAAACACCGAATTGCCGCCTTCAAAGTGATGGCGGGTCACCAGCCCCGCCGCTTCAAACTGGGTCAGCACCCGATACACGGTCGCCAAACCAATTTCCTCGTTTTCGCTTAAGAGAATCTTATAAACCTTTTCCGCTGTCAAATGGCGTTCATTAAGCTGTTTTTCTAAAATTTGCAGAATTTTAACGCGGGGCAAGGTCACTTTTAGGCCTGCGTTTCTTAAATCATGGGATTCCATGGTGAAGCTCCAATTAGCCGCAATGTCAACGGCGGGTGAAAGTTTTGCCCATTGTAGCCTTTTTCAGGCTATCAAGGCATGACAGTTTTATAGGATAATCGATTAACATCCTGTATGATTTTGCGTTTTCAATCCAACTTGTTGTCCTGATGAGTAAACCGCTTTTTTCCGTTTGTCTGTTGTCGCTGACCCTAGCGTCCTGTTCTATGGTGCTTAACCATCTGCCGCGCGTGTATACGCTGGAAATTCAGCAAGGGAACATTGTCGAACAAGACATGATAGACCAGCTCAAACCGCGCATGACCAAACGTCAAGTGCTCTATATTATGGGTTCGCCCATGCTAAAAAACGTGTTCCACGAATCGCGCTGGGATTATATCTATTCCGATAAAATCAGCGGTCAAGACAAGGTGCAAAAACGCATCACGTTGGTGTTTAACGGCGATGAACTGGCAGGGATGCAAGGTGATTTAAAACCGAGTGCCGTACCTGTGGTCAAACCGCCGCATGAAATGACCGTCAATGTCCCTAAACGGGATTTGGAAAAAACCTTATGGGAAAAAATCACCGGCTTGTTTGGCTTTATGCGCGGCGACAGCAAAACGGAGAAAGACCCCGAAAATTTGAAACCCAAACCCAGCGAAGCGCCGTATTAGCTTAAAACCTTGCTGTGCCGGGCATCCTTCGGGGTTCCTAAAGTTAGGCTCGGCAATCTGGTGGTGGGGCGGCATCAGCTGGTTTAAAAAATCCAGCAACAATTCCTTGCCGCCCTCTTCGCCAAACAGTTTTTTAAAACCAAAATCGGTGTAGGGATTGAGATATTTTCCGTTTATTGGCTGATCGCCCAAGTCGTTAACAATCAAGGGCGGTAGATAATGGGCCCTGTCAGTTATTGATTAATTTTAAGCCTGGTGGTAATGCCTCGCCGAAAATTTGCTTTTCGTCCTTTTCGTCCAGTTCTTTCACTTCTTCCACTAGCCCTATCCACGATGCGGGGGCTTTGCTGAGTTTTAGCTTTTCGCTGATTTGTAGGCGCAAACTTTCATCAATGTCGCGGCTACGGTCGCCGCTCATTCGCGCCACCAAGGTGGCGGCAAAGCCGATGTGCGGCGATTTTTTCCAATCTTGGCCGAGCATCTGTTCTAACCAAACTGCGACCACATCCGGGGGGATGACGTTGTGGTTGCTGCCATGAAACGGCACCCGCGCCCCGATACGTCCGACCGCCCACCACGTTTGGTCCGGTTCGCTGGGTTTTTGCAGGCGCAATAACAGCCATTCGCCCAACTGGGTTTTTTGTGCTATGGGCAAACGTTCTAAGACCGCTGCCAAACGCACGATTTCTTCATAGCCACGGGTCTTAAGCTGTTTGGCTATTCCGGGTTGGCGAGCCACTGCCGGATTGATATATTTGCTGATATCGGTAAACAATTGCTCTTGGATGCTGGCATTCAGGCCACCGGCTATACGCCGCCAGAGTGTCCACCATTCCGTCCAGTTTTGGATTTCGTTAACGAATTGGATACCATGCGGATAGTGTTTCCACAATTGCTCAACCCGCCAGTCATCCAGTGGATAGCCGTAGCCAGGACGCAGGCAAAATCCAATCAGGCTTAACCAAATTCGCTCATGGTTATCCGAACGGCGGTGATATTTGCCGCCCTCCAGCAACAGTGCAAACAGCTCCCGCAATAAGGGAGTGGCCCATTCATGACGAGGGGTGCCGACAATTTTTTCCAATTCCGCCCGTAAATTCTTCACCGCTTTAGGGTCTACCTGTTTGGACTTGGTGCCGAAAATGGTTTGGATTTTTTCTTCCAAACGCTGCATTTTTTCGACGGGTAAGGCCACGTGTGCCGAGGCGGCGGTACGGCTTTTCTTGCGGATTTGAAATTCCACATCCCAGCGTTGCTGGGGGTTATCCACTGCGACGCATTGGATTTTTAGCGTACCCACTTCAGTTTGCGTGACCGCCAATTGTACCACCACCTCACGGGCTGCCGCTTCGCCATCGTTGTGTAAGGCGACTGCCAGTGGCGGCAGGGAGTGGAAATCATCATTGATGTCAGTGACATCGCCCGTTTTAAATTCATTATCGCCGGTGGTCGAAGCCAAATGGAAGCGTACCGGAACCCCTAAGCGCAAAGCAAATTGCCGCCCCTTTAAGATGACCTCATCGCCTTCTTCGCTACCTTTGGGTAAAATACAGACACCTTGCTGGACATCATCGGTGTCGGTATCAACCAATAAAAAATAACTGCGGGCCGCACCACCGCCAATTTTGAGTTTTTTGTCGCGGCGGGCTACGGCGTAACTGACCGCGCCAAACGCCACCGCCAATTCTGGATGCTGGTTTTCCAGCAACACGGGCGGCTGGGTACGCCATGAGGCCATTAAGGCCAGTAGCCTTTGCGTAATCGGTTGGCTGCGGAACACGCCGCCATTGAGTAACAGCGCGTCCGGCACACCCGCTACGCCCCCTAAAGCTTCGTGGGCGGCGTGGCTATGTTGCTTTAAAAATGCGGCGATATGTTTGCTCACGGCAGGTTCGGCGGCGTAAGGCAGGCCAAACTCCACTACCCCGCTACGTTTGCGGTCAGGTAGGTCAGCCAGCCCCGACAAGGGAAAAAAGCCATCCAAGGCAATATCTCTGACTTCTTCGCGGCTTAAGATGGCCGAGCGGGAACTGCCGATTAATTTGGAGCCACCGCCCAATAAAGTGACATTGACGTGGGCTGGCGCGTCTTCGGCCAGCAAACGTTCTTTGGCGATCCGGCATTGCTCTATCAACTGCGAAAAATCCGCCGCCGACAAGCGTTTGTCGCCGGAACTCAAGCGGCTTTCCGCCAGATGCGCCAAGGCCAGATCAATATTATCACCGCCCAGCATCAAATGGTCGCCGACCCCGATACGGGTCAGTTTGGGTTCGTGTGCGCCTTGCTCCACCTTAATCAGCGTCAAGTCGGTGGTGCCGCCGCCCACGTCACAAACCAGCAATAGATGCACGTTGGCCAAGGCTTGCTGGAGATTACCAGCATTGCGGCGCAACCAGTCGTAACAGACGGCTTGCGGCTCTTCCAGCAACCGCACTTGTTCAAGCCCGGCTAGCTTTGCAGCTTCCAAGGTCAATGAGCGAGCGGCCTCATCAAACGAAGCGGGGACGGTGATGACAATATCTTGCTGCTCTAAAGGCGCATCGGGGAACTTATGCCGCCAAACTGTGCGGATATGTTGCAAATAGCTGGCGCTGGCATCAATCGGTGAAACTTTGCTGATGTCTTCGCTACTGCCCCACGGCAAAATGTCGGCACTGTGATCGACCGAGGGGTGCGATAACCAGCTTTTTGCGCTGGTCACAAAGCGGCCTTTGGTTTTTGCCCCCAATACCCGCGCTGCTTCGCCTATCACCGCCGCTTCCCCGGCGGGTGAAAAGCTAACATCGGCGGCTGACAATTCGCCCTCCGCCGGATGGTAGCGCACCGAAGGCAGTAAGGGGCGTGCCGCCACTTGTCCAGGGGCAACCAGTTGTTCGATAGGAAAGATTTGGATGTCAGCGGTTTTGTGATCGGCACTGCTGCCAATATGGGCATACGCGACCACTGTATGGGTTGTGCCTAGGTCGATGCCGACTAAATAATGGGGGGCTTGATGTTGCACGATAATTTATTTTTGGAAAATGGGTGATGCTGAAGGTTATAGAAGTTACGCATTGACAGAAAGGACTTTTTGAAAACCATGCCAATGCGAATTGATGTAAAAATTTTTACTGTTTAAAATCAATGTATTGAAAATTTAAATTTATAGGTTTCCTTTAAATTATGACTGGACTGTATTTTTCACAAAGAAGCTTTAAGTATATGATTTTTATATAGTCTCTGCTGTCAATGCGTAACTTCTAGGTTATTACATAGCCGTCAATATATTGCAAGTCGCCATTATAGCAAAACAGCCCTGCCTAAAGGTGGGCATCAATGCTATATTGTCGGCAAGGAGCCAAAGCTAAGGGCATTTGGTTAGGTTGTACCCTGCAAACTTCCTAAAGAAGATGGACGTAGGCCCTGCGCCTTAATTGAAACCATAAAGTGATAACTAGATATGGCAACGGGTTAGGATATTTTTCCTGTACAAAACCCGTCTGTTAGCCGTACCGTCAACAATGATCTTATGAGCAATAAAAATTCAGGATTTTCCATTATCAACGGCGATGCCGCCAATCTTACCCATAAAACCGTGCTGGTGGTCGGCATTGGCCGGGGCGGCACATCGATGGTGGCGGGTGTGTTGTCAAAGCTGGGCATTTTCATGGGTGAAGGTTTGTCTTCACGTTATCAGGATAACGCCCTGCTGGATTGCCTGCAACGTAACGACAAAAAACAGGCAAAAAAAATCATCAAGGAGCGTAATAGCTGCTATCCGGTCTGGGGAGTAAAGAAACTGCGCTTATGGCGCTGGAACCATCTGTTCCGCGAGCGGGTGTATGTGGTCATTTTAAGGGATATTTTCGCTACGGCCAATCGGCGGGTGACGCTGTACAACATTTCTCTGTTATCGGAAATGTTTAAGGTTTTGGGGCTTAATTTTAGCTTGCTGCTATTTTTATGGCTGACCAAACGCCCACTATTTATAGCCTCTTATGAAAAAGCCCTGATGTTTCCAGAAGAGTTTGTCACTGGCTTGTCAGTCTTCTTAGGCTTGGAAAACCCTATAGGTTTTACCGATGCGGTGCAATTTATCAACCCATCGCCGCCTACCTATACTAACACTTTAGTCAAATTTAAGGTCATCGCTGACAATAAGACTTATCAGGGCTATATAGACGCACTAGAAGCTAGGCAAATAATCGGCTGGGCGGTGTCTTTGCTAAACACCGACCCTGTGGTGTTGGATCTGTTCGTTAACGGCCTTTATAAACAGACGGTCAGCACCCATTTGTCGCGGCTTGATGTGTCCAGCCAAGACCCTCGTTTTTATGAACATTGCGGCTTTGTGTTTTACTTGCCTGAAGAAGATAGTTTACGGCCTGGCGACACTATTGAGGTGAAGATTGCCGGACAAAATATAGCCCTTAACAACTCACCGCAAGAGTTTATTTAAACCCTAGCAGGTTCGCCCTAATGTCTATCCGTGATTTTGCTTGGCTTACAGGGGTTAGAAAAGCAACTTCCCTTTGCCAACCTTTGCTATTGTTTGGATAATAGCCCCATTATCGCTAGTGCTTGTCAACTAGGAGCTGGTAGATTAATGGGCTTAATTGGGGTGGGTTTTGCGCCCATAGCTATTGTGTTTTTTAATCGTGACGGCCAGCAACTAATCGACGAGCCTGTCACTTAACCTTTTTAAGGAATACCTTTTATGACCACTTCTTGGGAAACCGTCATCGGCTTGGAAATTCATACCCAATTAGCTACCCAATCAAAAATTTTCTCCGGCGCGTCCACCGCTTACGGTGCAGAACCCAACACCCAAGCCTGTGCGGTGGATTTGGGTTTGCCCGGCGTATTGCCGGTGTTAAACGCTGATGCCGTGCAGAAAGCGGTCATGTTTGGCTTGGCTATTGATGCGCATATTGCCCCTCGCTCGGTGTTTGCGCGGAAAAACTATTTTTATCCCGATTTGCCCAAAGGCTACCAAATCAGCCAGATGGATTTGCCGATTGTCGGTAACGGACATTTGGATATTGAAGTCGATGGCGAGGTCAAGCGTATCGGCATTACGCGGGCGCATCTGGAAGAAGATGCCGGCAAATCCTTGCACGAAAATTTCCACGGCTTAAGCGGCATAGACTTAAATCGAGCCGGTACGCCGTTGTTGGAAATCGTCTCCGAACCAGACATGCGTTCCGCCAAAGAAGCCGTGGCCTATATGCGCAAACTGCATGAATTGGTGCGTTATCTGGGGATTTGTGACGGCAATATGCAGGAAGGCTCGTTCCGTTGCGATGCCAACGTCTCGGTGCGGCCTAAAGGTCAAACGGAATTTGGCATCCGTGCCGAAATTAAAAACATCAACTCGTTTAAGTTTGTCGAAAAGGCCATCAACCACGAAATCGAGCGGCAAATCGAGTTGATCGAGAACGGCGGCAAAGTCGTGCAAGAAACGCGCTTGTATGATGCCAATAAAGATGAGACCCGCTCTATGCGCAGCAAGGAAGAAGCCAACGATTACCGTTACTTCCCTGACCCTGACTTGTTGCCGGTGGTCATCAGCGAAGCCTTTAAGGCCGAAGTCAAAACCACCTTGCCGGAATTGCCCGAAGCTAAGAAACAGCGCTTTAAAACCGACTATGTGCTTGACAATGAAAGCGCGACCATCTTGACCGCCTCGCGTCCCTTAGCCGATTATTTTGAAGCCGTGGTTGCCACTTCGGGCTGTGAAGCCAAGCTGTGCGCCAATTGGGTGACAGGCGAATTGTCCGCCGCGCTTAATAAAGCCGATTTGGACATCACCGATGCTCCAGTCAATGCCGCGCAATTGGCCGGATTATTGGCGCGTATCAGCGATAACACCATTTCAGGAAAAATTGCCAAACAAGTGTTTGAAGAGCTCTGGCAACAAACCGGAGCCAGCGCCGATGACATCATCGAAGCCAAGGGCTTGAAACAAATCACCGACACCGGCGCGATTGAAGCGGTCATTGACCAAATCATCGTCGGTAACGGCAAGCAGGTTGAACAATATCAAGGCGGCAATGAAAAAGTGTTCGGCTTTTTTGTCGGCCAAGTGATGAAGGCTATGCAGGGCAAGGCTAATCCGGCTGAGGTTAATAAAATGCTGATAGCGAAGTTGCAAAAGTGAGAGGGTGGCTGGGAATGCTGATTGTCCTAGCTGACTTTAGCGGCGGGAGATACGTTTATATACTTTAGTTTGAGAAATAACAATGCTTGATCTCGTCTCTATTGTCACCAATGACAATAAGCTTAGATAATTTACTGCTTGATCCTAATAATCCACGATTTTCTGAATTGGGCGAATAAATTAATCCGATTCCAGAGCTACGTTTTAATGAAGATAAAGTTCAGGGCAGCACTTTGGCGAAAATGAAAGACCCCGTGTTTGGTATCAATGAATTACGCGACACTATTAAAACCTTGGGATTTTTGCCTATGGATAGGATTGTGGTGCGTAAATGGAAGGGTATGCCTGAAAAGTATGTGGTTATCGAAGGCAACCGTCGTGTTACAGCCTTAAAATGGTTGATTGCCTTAAATGACACAGGCAAAGAAACTTTTACTGAACGGCAAATAGCCAATTTTACAATGTTCAGCTGGCCTATCTTGGCGTACAGGCTTCGGGGTCGACGGGCTTTAGGCCGCGCTCCACGTCAAACAACCGCCCGGCATTTTCCCCCTCCAGGGCATAAGTATCTACACAAGTTTTGTAACTATCTGATTTTTATACAATTGTTACTTTTTATCAAATGCGCTAACTATTTGTTTTACAAGGGCTAATAAAAGTTGTGTAGATACTTATGCCTCCAGGGGGTCTATGGACAGCAACGCCTTTTTCCAGAGGCCGACTTGCATCGGGTGGACACCGAACTCCTGGGCTATCTCGTTTACCGTTTTGTTGCCTTTCACCGCCTCCAACGCCACTTTCGCTTTTTGTGCACGGGACATGACCGTGCGTTTTTTCACTCATTTAAGCCTACCTTAAAGCCTCAATATGTTCGGTGGAAAATTGTGTGTACCTGATGATTTTGCCAATAGGCTCGCCATCGGCCAGCATGATTTTGGCGAGCACTTCTTTAGCCTCAATTTCACCCTCTATTTTGTCTTTCAGAACACCTTCCAACAGCCCTTCCGTTTTCCCTTCCTCAAAAGACGTGTCCATCACGTTCTTCACTCCAACAGGCTCTTTTGGTAATCATCCAGCTGTTTGGGCTTTAAGTGCGCCAGCTCGGCAATCCCGAAGCCTTTCTGGAAAATAGGCTCGTTCAGGATGGCCGGGATGTGGTCGAAGTTCTCCAAGTTTTTCAGAAAATACAGCCATTTGTCAACATGGCTATCCAGCTCATGTTCCTGTTTGGTGAACAGCGGCATTTGCGGGAACTTAAAGTGCAGCTTGTCATAAAGCAGGTCGCCGTCCTGGTCTTTCAGGCAGACATCACGCCTGAACTTGCTGGCCTCTTTTTTTTCGTCGTAGACAAAATCCAGGATGGCGATAAGGTAGACCGGCATCAGCCTGAAGTCCCAGCCGCCTTTTTTCGCCTGCTCCTTAATGGGGAAGGTCGAATAAAACAGGGAGCGGTCCTTGAAGAATTTCACCTTGGCCTTCTGCATTTCGACAATGAAACGCCCGCCTTGGGCGTTTTGGCAATAAATGTCAAAGATGGCCTTGCGCTCTTTGGCGGTGCTGGGCATCTTTTCGGGGTTCTTAAAGCTCAGTTCGGCAATCTGGTGGTGGGGCGGCAACAGCTGGTTTAAAAAATCCAGCAACAACTCCTTGCTGCCCTCCTCGCCAAACAGTTTTTTAAAACCAAAATCGGTATAGGAGTTGAGCTATTTTCCGGTCATTGGTTGCTCCGTGGTCATTACCGTGAGGTTTTTTTGCTTATTGCCCACCATCCAAAATG
>JAQTNZ010000053.1 GCA_028713595.1 Methylovulum sp.
CACCATCGCCTTGCCCGGTGTCGCCCCTGAGCATGTGGTCGCCCGATTGGAAAACGGCCAGTTGCTGGTTACTGGACAGCGGCGTTTGCCCACCAGCGCAGAACTGCAAATCCGCCGTCTGGAGATACCCTATTGACATATTGAACGGCGTATCAAATTGCCGGTCGGCTGTTGTAGCATCGATACCTGTAAGCTTGTCCACGGTTGTTTGTCCATTTGATTGCGGAAATTATAAAGGCTTCTTATGGACATCAAGGACTAGAAAAACATATTTCTAGAAACAAATGGCGCGGGCAACAACACCGCAATGACCCGTGCGGCTACGCCACAAGAAACATTGCCGCCTTGCCCCGCCATACCCGATGATGCGCTGATTATCCTCCCGATGCGGGGCACGGTGTTGTTCCCACAAAATGTGTCGCCCTTGGTGATTGGCCGTAAAGCCTCAGTGGTCGCCGTGCAACAGGCGGTGCATTCCGAGCGGCCAGTCGGGCTGCTTATGCAGTTGCATGACCAAGATGAAGAGCTGGGGCCGGATGACCTCCATAAGGTTGGGACGGTGGTGGAAGTCTTACGTTACCTGACCGCTCCTGACGATAGCCATCATATTGTCTGTCAAGGTATACAGCGCTTTCGGGCACGCGAATTTTTATCCGGCTATCCTTTCCTGGTCGCCCGCATCGAGCGCTATGAAGAACCTGAAACAAGCTCTAAGGATGTGGAAGCTCGCATCATAACGCTGAAACAAACTGCATTGGATGTCCTGGCGCAAACACGGCAAGCCCCTAATGAGCTGGTCAATGCTATCCAGTCGATTAGCTCTGCGTCCACGTTGGCTGACCTGATTGGCAGCTACCTGATTGCAAAGCCTGAAGAAAAGCAGGAATTGCTGGCACTCTTTGACATACGCGGGCGCATCGATAAGCTTTTGGAATTGCTCAATTACCGTATTGAGGTATTGAAGCTTTCCAATAAAATTAACGAACAGACCCAAGAAACGATGGGCAAACATCAGCGCGAATTTGTTTTGCGTGAGCAAATGAAGGCCATCCAAAAGGAATTGGGTGAAGAAGAAGGGGTTGGCGCCGAAATTGAGGAAATCAGCAAGGCCATCGGCAATGCCAACATGCCCGAAGAAGCCGAAAAACAGGCCCGCAAGGAATTGGGGCGCTTGCAGCATATAACGGATGCCAGCGGTGAATATTCAATGATCCGTACCTACCTTGATTGGCTGACGGAACTGCCTTGGTCGGTGGCCAGCCCTACCGTTATTGATATTGGCAAAGCGCGGGCTATCCTTAATGAAGACCATTACGGCCTGGATAAGATCAAACAGCGGATATTGGAGTTTTTAGCGGTACGCAAGCTGAACCCCAATGGCAAAAGCCCCATTTTATGCTTTGTCGGCCCGCCGGGAGTGGGCAAAACCTCGTTAGGCCGGAGCATAGCGAGGGCGACTGGGCGGGAGTTTGTCCATGCCAGCTTGGGCGGCCTCCATGACGAAGCCGAAATACGCGGGCATCGGCGCACCTATATTGGCGCGTTGCCGGGCAATATCATCCAAGCCATCCGCAAGGCGGGGACTAACAATCCGGTCTTTATGCTTGATGAAATGGACAAAATCGGCGCAGGGTTCCAGGGCGACCCTTCTTCGGCCTTGCTGGAGGTGCTGGACCCGGAGCAAAACTCAAGCTTCCGCGACAATTATCTGGCGGTGGCGTTTGATTTAAGCCATGTCATGTTCATCGGCACCGCCAATGTCTTGGACAGCATCCCGATACCTTTGCGTGACCGGATGGAAATCATTGAGCTGACAGGCTATACATCTGATGAAAAAGCCCAGATTGCCAGACACTATCTGGTACAAAGGCAACTGGACAATAACGGCCTCACCGCCGGGCAATGCACGATTAGCGATGAGGCGATACTGCTGATTATCCAAGATTACACCCGTGAGGCAGGTTGCAGGAATTTGGAGCGGGAAATTGGCGCGGTGTTCCGTCATGTCGCCATGCGGATTGCCGAAGGCTTGGCCGTTAACGCGCATATTGAGGCTAGGAATATCGCGGACATTCTGGGGTCGAAAAAATTTGACAGCGATGTCGCCATGCGCACCAGTGTTCCGGGGGTCGCTACAGGTCTGGCGTGGACTCCGGTCGGCGGTGATATCCTGTTTATTGAAGCGGCTTGTGTGCCGGGTAGTGGCAAGCTGATCCTGACCGGACAATTGGGTGAGGTCATGAAAGAAAGTGCCCAGGCGGCCTTAAGCTTGGTGAAATCACGGGCCCATGCGTTGGGTTTGAATCAGGAAAAATTCGAAAAAAATGACATCCATGTGCATGTGCCGGCCGGGGCCATCCCTAAAGACGGCCCCAGTGCGGGCGTGGCGATGTTTACGGCGTTATATTCGGCATTTTCTGAACGGGTTGTGCAAAATGATGTGGCGATGACTGGGGAAATCAGTTTGCGCGGACTGGTGCTGCCTGTTGGCGGCATTAAAGAGAAGGTGATTGCGGCGGCTAGGGCAGGGATAAAAATGGTCATGTTGCCACTGCGTAACCAAAAGGACTTTGACGACATACCCGAAGCGGTCAGAAATCAGCTCCAATTTGTCTGGTTGGAAAAGGTTGATGATGTGCTCAATGTGGCGATAGCAAAGTGATGCCTAAGGCGTAAAGCAGGCGGGCCTGTTTGCAAACCGCACAGAATTTCCTAGCCAAGCAAGGTGGTAATATATGAAAAAACCTATCGTTATTTTAACTGCTCTGTTGATGATCCAGTGTGCGCAAGCCGAAACTAACCAAACCGGAACAAAATCAGCCATGAACTTAGAATCTTCCGCTTTTTTGCATCAGGGTGAAATTCCCGACCAATATACGTGCGAAGGGGCCAGCTTATCGCCGCCGTTGCATTGGTCGCAGATACCGGCCACCAGTAAAAGTTTGGTGTTGATCGTCGATGATCCTGACGCGCCAGACCCGGCCGCACCTAAGTTAACTTGGGTGCATTGGCTGTTGTATAACCTGCCCGTCAACGGCACGGGATTGCCGGAAGCGGTCAAAAACTTGCCGACAGGGACAGGCCAAGGCTTGAATGATTGGCAAAAAACAGGTTATGGCGGCCCTTGCCCACCGATAGGCCGCCATCGGTATTTCCATAAATTGTATGCATTGGATGTGGTATTGCCTGCCAGTTTGGGGGAGCCTACCAAAGCGGAACTGGAGCAGGCCATGCAAGGGCATATTGTGGCAAAAACTGAGTTGATAGGCACTTACCAGAAGAAAAAATCACCGTTCGCACCGTTTTTCTAGCCCACCGCCCCTTAACCGCCAGCCAACTTAACCCCCGCAGGTTTTCTTGTCCCCACATCCCTTTGCATATCTGGGATGTGGGGACTGGCAAAAAACGTCCCGTCTTAAGCGGATAGCCTAATTTAGTCGGCAGGTGTCAAATGGTGTTGGCTATGGTCGGGGATAACGTCATTATGATGTTCGGTCATTTGGGCATCAAACCACGCATGAAGGGCTTGGACAAACATAGGATATTCGGTCGAATAATGGATTTGCGCCCCATTTTCTAGGGGCTTATAGTCGAATCTTATATCATCGGGCTTTGCCCTTTTTAACTGGGCGAGACCTGGCATATCCGCACCGTGTATGCGTTCAGTCACCGAAAAGTCACCCTTATTGAATTCATCGGCCCTTTCTTGCAAATAGGCCTGAATCAATTTGATTTCCCGAGCCCTGTCGGCGGGTTTGAGCACATCTGATTTTACAACAATATGTTGGACACCGCCGTGGACGGTTTTGACGAAGGTTTGCAGGGTTGTTTCCCTATCAAAAGGCGTTTGTTGTTGGCAGCTTCGCTGCATGTTAGCCATGGGTTGGGGGGGGATCGGCCCTAGTGCTGACGAAGCACCAGAAAAGAGCAAAAGACCCATAATAATTAAGGGGTAATGTTTCATGGTCGCATTCCTTTTTTAGTTAAGGGCAAATGGAAAACCGTATCTTCCAAGCACTTACCGTGGACAAGCTTTTTGGCCTAGGGTTCCATGAATTTTTATCTTAAGCTTAGGGATACCTGTGCTTAAATGTTATCCATCACGAAAAATACGTTACCTTTGCCATTATATGGCTGCGTATCCTTCGCGGTGAATGATGCTAAAACTTTGGCTTGGCCAGGATAGATTTATCCGGTAAACCGATTGGTTACTGGCTTTGTCCCTCAAGTTTTGGGATACTTACCGCCCTGATACCCAATTCCTTGACAATCTGATCGCTAAGATCCTCTCCCATAGCGCTAGGGTCAATCACTTTATTGATCAGCAATAAAGGTTTGCCGTCTTTATCCCGAAAACGGTCAAGATTGATGACTTGTGGGGGGCGGCGGATTTCACCGGTACGGTCACGGATCACCATGACTGTGGGCAACAAATGCTTATCCGGCTTCATCCCGACAACAATGCCGATAGCGCCATTATTAAGCCGCACAACGCTGCCGACCGGATAAATCCCTAAGCATTTGATAAACCCTTCGACCAGCTCACCATCAAAGAACGTGCCACGCAAGGCATAGAGGGCTTTAAGGGCGTCGGAACAGGACATTTGCTTTTTAGGGTCATTGCTGTTGGTCAACCTTTCATAGCTATCGGCAATGGCGATGATTCTGGCTATCAAACTGAGTTCGGGGCCTTTTAGACCACGCGGATAACCCGTGCCATCCATCCTTTCATGATGGGTGTAAGCGGCTTCAGCCGCTTCCGCTGGCATTTGGGGGATTTTTTGCAGCATCTCCGCACCATACTGGGTGTGCAGTTTCAACTGTTCCTGTTCTTCGAACGTTAAATCATCGGTGTGTTTGTCGAGAATGGCTTTAGGGACTTTTGCTTCGCCAATATCGTGCAGAAATGCGGCAATGCTCAGTTGTGACAGCTGTTCGTTATTAAGGCCCAAGGCATGGCCGAACAGGGTGCTGAAAACGCAAGTATTGATGCTATGGGTGACGGTGTCTTGCCGTTTTGAGCGTAGCGTGCTCAATAACAAGAGTGCGCCCGGATTGTGCATGACGCTGTTGATTACGCCATGCACGCAGGATTTGACTTCCGGCAGGGTAATGTAATTGTTGATACGGAAATTATTGAGCACTTTGTTCAAAGAAACCGAGGCGTCTTGATAGACATTACGTGCCTTGGCCATTTCTTGTTCAAAGTTTTTCTTATTGTTTTGCGCGGTTTCGTGAAACTGTTGTTCCGGTGTCAGCTCTGGCCTTAGGTTCAGTGACGGTGCGCTTTGTTCGCCATCGATTTTGACCGTCTTACAGACGCGCTGCAATTGTTCAATCTGACTCTCGTTCTCAATAAGAAAGCCTTGGAACATAAAGGTGGTTTCTAACCAAGGCCTGTCCAAATGGGCAACATACATGCCGATTTTTAGGTCTTTTGTCTCAATATCTATCATGTTAAATTCCTAAAGTCCGTATATGTAAACACTGAGGGATTGACGAAGGTTTAGGCCGCCATCAGGCCTTTTGGAAGGTGCGGAAACTTATCGTCACCTTATCGGCTGCCCATCAATAAACTATATGTCAATTATTGTTATTTGGTATTAGAGACCGCATTTAAGGCGGCAAGTTTCGTTTCCAATTTATGGCAACGCTCTAATGAAAGATGCCATAAATCCAGCACGGAATCCAACATCAGACGTGTGACGGCGGCATCATATTTGATGGTGTGCCGCGCTTCATAAGCCTGTTCGGGGCTGGCACCGTGCTGGATGGCAAGTATTTGCGCCGCCATGGTCTGGTCTATCCCCAATATATGGAAAGTCAACCAAGAGGTGATAAAACGCACCAGTTTTTCGGCAATCTCCTGCACATCTTCTTCAGTGCCAAAATGTTCCCACATGCTTTGGGCATCGTACATAAAAGACTTGTGTTCCATGCGGTGGATGTTGATATGCCTGGGATCCAATTTGCTATGAAGCATCAGCAATTCTTCGTCAATAAAATGTTTGTCCGCATAAGCAACCAGCTCTTGCAAAATGTCGCCAACCAAGTTTTCGCCAGGCTCTTTATTCTGCCCAAAGCTTACCGACAGCTTATTGAGCAGCTCGAATAATTTTTTATGCTGAAGATCAACGATGTCTATTTTTGTGGCAAAACTATCTGACCAAGTTAGCATTTTATTCCCCTATGCAAAGTTATCGAAAACAAAGCCGTTAATGTCGCCGTGTAACGGCCCCATCGCGCCGCCACAATAGCACAATGGCTTTGTTCGCTCTACTATGCCGATCAATAAAGTTGCTAAAAATAGTTGTCAGAAAAAAATATTGGGCAGGAGCTGGGGGAGCATCTTGGGGATAGGAGGTTGGGTTGTTAGCTGTGGCATGTTCGTTGGCCGTTCTGTTAACGGGCTTACCTTTATGCGCTTGATTGGCCTTCTTCTTTGGGAAACTTAGCCCCCTTTTTGTGTCATTCCCGCACAATTGGCGTTGCTATTTGCAAATAAGCTTTGCCGCTATACGCTTATCGTGTTTATCATACCCATCTAAATAAGTTAACGGACATAATGATGATAGGCTTATGAACCAATGGTTATTGGTGGTCAATGTCGGTAGTACCTCGGTAAAAACCCAAGCTTTTGATGTCGGTTTACAATCGCAAGCGGTGTTGGTGGCCGATTATGGTGATGCTGGCCATGTGTCGCTTGACGGCTTGGATGGGTGTGGGCGAGTGGTTAACGAACAATTGGGCGTTATGGATGATGTTGCCGCCGTGTTGGCGGCGGTGCTGGCACGTTGGCAAGCGTGGCTGGCGGCGGCTGGAGTGGTGCTGGCCGCGATCGGGCATCGTATTGTCCACGGGGCGGACTGGTTTGACACCATAACGCCCATCAACCCAGCCGTATTGGCACGATTGGCGGAGCTGGACGCTTATGCGCCGCTACATAACCCGTTTAACCGCTTGGGCGTGGAGCAAACGCTGGTGCGGTTTCCTAACGTCGCCCAATTTGCCTTGTTCGACACAGCCTTCCATCGCCACTTGCCCCTGTTTGCCAAGCGTTACGCCATTCCTGAGTCGCTATCGGCGACCCCCGCTTTTTTCCGTTATGGTTTTCATGGCCTATCTTGCCAACACAGTTTAAGCACCGCCGCGCAATGGCTAGGGGTTATGCCCTCTGCATTGAACTTGATTATCTTGCATTTGGGTGGCGGTGCAAGCGCTACGGCAATACGTGCAGGTCTAAGCGTCGATACATCGATGGGCTTTTCCCCGACCGAAGGGCTAATGATGGCGGGGCGTTGTGGCGACATCGACCCGATGATTTTGCTCACCTTGCAACAACAGGGAATGACCTTGGCTGAACTTAATAGAGTCCTTAACCATCAGAGCGGTTTGCAAGGGGTGTGTGGCGACACCGACATGCGCCGGATTTTACAACATGCGCAAGCAGGGGATGCTAAGGCGCAGTTGGCGATTGATATGTTTTGTTACCGGATAAAAAAATATATCGGCGCGTATTGTGCGGTATTGGGTGAGGTGTCGGCCTTGGTGTTTACCGGTGGCATCGGCGAACACGCCGCCGCCATCCGCAGGCAAATAGTCGCTGGGCTGGAGCCGTTAGGCTTCGTGCTAAATGATACGGCCAACCAAAGCCTTAACCTTAAAACCGGCGGTGATGGTAGCGATGTCGGCAGCCGGGCGCGGGTGTTGGTGATCCCCGCTGCGGAAGAGCGGGTGTGCGCGGGTTTGATGTTAGGCTTGCTGGGTCATGATAGGTAACTGTATTTTGAGCAACTATGCAAAAATATACCGCGAATTAAAAGAACAGAACGGACAAAATAGCTGTTAAATTTTCTGGATATAGTGTCCAGCGATCAACATGAGGAAGCATGATGGAATCTAAAAATCACGATCAGCGTTTGTCGGCAGAGATGCTGGAACGTATGAATGCGTATTGGCGGGCAGCCAATTATTTGGCGGTCGGGCAGATTTACCTGCTTGACAACCCGCTGTTGAAAGAGCCGTTAAAGCTGGAACATATTAAGCCGCGCTTGCTGGGGCATTGGGGAACAACGCCTGGGTTGAATTTTATTTATGTACACCTTAATCGCCTGATTAACGCCCATGATCTTAATATGATACTGGTTTGCGGGCCTGGACACGGGGGGCCTGCGATATTGGCAAACAGTTGGTTAGAAGGCACTTACAGCGATTATTATCCGAGCATTTCCCAAGATAAATGCGGCATGAAAGCCTTGTTCAAACAATTCTCCTTTCCGGGCGGCGTACCCAGCCATGTCGCACCGGAAACCCCAGGTTCCATCCATGAGGGCGGCGAATTGGGCTACGCCTTGACCCATGCTTATGGTGCGGTGTTTGACAACCCGGATCTGATCGCCTGTTGCGTCGTCGGTGACGGCGAAGCGGAGACGGGGCCGATGGCGACGGCGTGGCATTCTAACAAGTTTTTAAACCCCAAGCGCGATGGGGTGGTATTGCCTATTTTGCACTTGAACGGTTACAAAATCGCCAACCCCACCATTCTGGCGCGTATTGACGAAGATGAGCTTATCCAATTGTTCGCCGGTTACGGCTACCGCGCTTATTTGGTCGAAGGCCACGACCCTGAGATTGTCCACACCCGCATGGCGAGTGTCCTCGACCAATGCTTGGACGAAATCACCGCTATCCAGCAACAGGCGCGGACGGGCGATCTGCCGATTACCCGCCCGATTTGGCCGATGGTGATTTTACGCACCCCCAAAGGCTGGACAGGGCCTAGCAGTGTCGATGGCAAAAAAACCGAAGGTTTTTGGCGCTCGCACCAAGTGCCACTCGCCAATCTGGCGGAAAATCCTGAGCATATCGAACTGCTGGAGCGCTGGCTGAAAAGTTACCGCCCTGATGAGCTGTTCGATGCCCAAGGCCGCCTGATGCCGGAATTGCTGGAGTTGCCCCCCAAAGGGACTAGGCGCATTTGCGATAATCCCCATGCCAATGGCGGCTTGCTGTTGCGTGATTTACGGCTGCCCGATTACCGTTGCTATGCCGTTGATGTGCCCGTCCCTGGTGGGGTTACTGCTGAAGCTACACGGGTAATGGGGCGATTGTTGCGTGATGTTATGCGCAACAATTTGGATCAAGGCAATTTCCGTATTTTTGGCCCCGATGAAACCGCCTCCAACCGTTGGGATGATCTCTTTGATGTCACCGCACGGGTATGGATGGAAAAAATCCTGCCTGAAGACACCAACCTCTCACAAGAGGGACGGGTAATGGAAGTCCTCAGTGAACATACTTGCCAAGGCTGGTTGGAAGGCTATCTGCTGACGGGCCGGCACGGTTTTTTTTCCTGTTACGAGGCTTTTATCCATATTGTCGATTCTATGTTCAACCAACATGCGAAATGGCTGAAAACCTGTAACCGTATTGCTTGGCGCCGTCCCATCGCCTCATTGAATTAGTTGCTCACCTCGCATGTCTGGCGGCAAGATCATAATGGCTTTTCCCATCAAGACCCTGGCTTTATTGACCATGTTATCAATAAAAAGGCCGAAGTCATCCGCGTTTATCTGCCCCCCGATGCCAATACCCTGCTGGTAGTCACCGATCATGTCTTGCGTAGCCGTAATTATGTCAATGTCATTGTCGCGGGTAAGCAACCTTCCCCCCAATGGCTGAACATGGACGCGGCGATCAAACATTGCGAAGCGGGTATCGGTGTGTGGGAATGGGCGAGCAACGATTATGGTTGCGAGCCGGATGTGGTCATGGCCTGTGCGGGGGATGTGCCAACCTTGGAAATATTGGCGGCGGTGGATTTGCTGCGCCAG
>JAQTNZ010000054.1 GCA_028713595.1 Methylovulum sp.
GCAACACCAGCTTAAGGTGACGTTGGCCGACAATCCGCGCCTGCACCACATCAAATTGGCCATGAAAAATCGGCTCAGGAAAGCCCTGCCCCCACGTGGCGGCATTTTGCAGCAATTCGGCAAGCTCTAAGGTCATGTCCTGCTCGGCCAACTCACCATCAGAAAATATTTTTTGTTCCAGATCAACATCGTTCAAACGCTTGCGGACGTATTCATCAAACACCAACGCGAACGCCGGATAATCGTGCATCGCCAAAGTCAACCCTGCCGCCATCGCATGGCCCCCAAACTTACTGAGCAGTTTCGGATGGGTGGCGGCAATGTCGCTTAACACATCACGGATATGCACCCCGGCGATAGACCGCGCCGAGCCTTTAATCAAATCCTTGCCCGCCGGGGCAAAAGCGATCACTGGGCGGTGCAACTGATCCTTAATACGCGCCGCCAAAATGCCGATAACACCCTGGTGCCAATTGGCATCATACAAACACAGCCCCGCTGGGGCGTGATGTTCGTCCAATTTTTTCATGTCCGCCAATAAGGCCAGCGCCTCAAACTTCATCTGCCCTTCGATGTCACGGCGGTCATTATTCAAATCATCCAACTGCATAGCCATGTCATTAGCCAATTTTTCGTTATCGGTCAACAGGCACTGAATCCCTAAAGACATATCATCCATGCGTCCAGCGGCGTTTAAACGTGGCCCCAAAGCAAAACCCAAATCAGCAGGGACTATCGTCAGCGGATTCTTGCCGGCAATTTTAAGCAAAGCCTGTAAGCCAGGATGGGCGCGGCCCATGCGGATGCGCTGCAAACCCTGATAAACCAACGTGCGGTTTACCCCATCCAGCGCCACCACATCGGCGACCGTGCCTAAGGCCACATAATCCAACAACTGCGCCAGATTCGGTTCCGGGATTTGCCGCTGCCCGAACCAACCCAGCTCACGCAAACGGCTACGCAACGCCATCAACACATAAAACATCACCCCAACCCCGGCCAAGGCTTTGCTAGGGAATGTATCACCGGGCAAATTAGGGTTAACAATAGCATCGGCGGCGGGCAATTCAGTACCCGGCAAATGGTGATCTGTGACCAGTACAATAATTCCGGCGGCTTTGGCTACCTTAACACCATCAATACTGGATATGCCATTATCGACCGTAATCAACACATCCGGTTGCTGTTGTTTGACCAGCTCGACAATTTCCGGCGTTAAGCCATAACCGTATTCAAAGCGGTTAGGCACCACAAATGACACCTGCCCTGCCCCAAGCAATTGCAGCCCCTTAATCGCCACCGCGCAACTGGTCGCCCCATCGGCATCAAAATCCGCCACGATGGTTATCTTTTGTTGGCTTTGCAGCGCGGTGACAAGCCGTGCCACCATCGTTTCCATGCCGGATAACAGCCACGGCGATGGCAGTTTGGACAGGCTTCTGTCCAATTCGGCGGCTGACAGTATCCCTCTTGCAGAAAAAATACGCTCCAACAGCGGCGGCATATCGGTAAATTGTCCGCGCTTTTTCGCCACAGGACGCGGGACAATAGTTTTTTTAATGCCTTGATAGTACATAGCTTGCATTTCAGGTAAGAAAACGGATCAGGCCAGATTATAAATGGCGATGGCTATAGATGTTGATATTTTTAATGGCTTAGGCGAAACCGACTAGCCCTTCCCGTTTTCTGAAAGGCCGTCCATCACTTTTTTCGCCTCCGCCCTGGCGTGGGAATGTAAGGGAAGTTGCCGCCAATGTCGGCCAACAGGCATTCTGCGGCTTTGATGGGTTGTGTTTATACTGGGCGTTAACGCCTAAATGGAAGCCGACCTGGCGAAACGGCTACAAAACTTTTAGGCATAAAAAAACCGACAATAAAGTCGGTCTTTTTTAAAATACCATGGTGCCCAGGGGCAGAATCGAACTGCCGACACGAGGATTTTCAGTCCTCTGCTCTACCGACTGAGCTACCTAGGCTTGATATTCGGTAAACAACCCCATTGCTGGGAATTGCCGCTTTTTTTACAGATGGTGCCCAGGGGCAGAATCGAACTGCCGACACGAGGATTTTCAGTCCTCTGCTCTACCGACTGAGCTACCTAGGCCAAGCTGCAAAAAACGCCTATTAAACCGTATAATGCCCTGGCCGTCAAGCGTTATTGCTGGTTTTTTGCACATAGTGGCGATTTATTTAACGACGGACAACGGTTCTGGCTGCGCCGCCGCTTCCTGTTTCCGCTGCTCCGATAACAATGTCCCCCCCACCAAAAAGGCCAAGACGGCCAAATAGACCATTGAGGCGACATAGCGGGCTTTTTTGCTTTGTTTATACTCGTCCATAATCTTTCCTACTTATCGTGTTTATGAATCGTCTGGATATTGGCGGGCAACAATTCTTCACTGGTTTCGTTGTCTTTAGGCAATAGCTTGGCAAACAACAGCCCCATTTCAAACAACAGCCACATCGGCACGGCCAGCAAGGTTTGCGAAATGGCATCGGGTGGTGTCAGGAACATGGCGATGACAAAAACGCCAACAATCACATAAGGCCGTTTTTCCGCCAAATCCGCCGTGGAAACAAAACCTGTCCAAACCAAGACGATGGTAAAAATGGGAATTTCAAAACAGACCCCAAAGGCGAAAAATAAGGCCAGGACAAAATCCAGATATTTGGCAATGTCGGTCATGACCGTGACCCCCACAGGGGCGGCGGCGGTGAGGAAACCAAACACCAACGGGAAAACGATAAAATAGGCAAAGGCCACGCCGATATAAAACAGCAAGGTGCTGGCGACCAATAACGGCAAGACCAACCGCTTTTCGTGCCTGTACAGGCCAGGGGCGACAAATGCCCAGAATTGGTACAGGATGACCGGAACGGACGCAAAAACCGCAACAATAAACGCCAGTTTAAAGGGGGTAAAAAACGGCGAGGCCACGTCAATGGCAATCATCGTGCTATTTTTGGGCATGTGCTTGAGCAACGGCCCTGCGAGCAGACTGTAAATTTCATTGGCATAAGCCGCCAAGCCACCAAAAACCAGCAATACGCATAAGATCACCCGCAGGAGGCGGTCACGCAATTCTATCAGATGGCTGATAAAGGGTTGCGGTTGCCCTGATTCTTCAAAATCAAGTTTGTTCATGGTTATCGTGTGGCTTAAGGTCGTCTTGCAAAGAATCCAGTGAGGCTTTTACGGTCTGCGAGGCATCGTTAAGTTCATCCTGAATGTTTTTCAGCTCTTGCAAAGCCGACTGCTCGTTAAACAACTGGCGCATTTCTTCGGCTTGCAACTCGGCGCTGATTTCCGCCTTGACATTGGCGACCATAGCGCGGGTTTTGCCTAGCCAAAAACCTGCCAACCGCGCCACTTTCGGCAATCGCTCCGGCCCTATCACCAATAAGGCCACCAAGGCGACCATGCACAGCTCGGAAAAGCCGACTTCAAACATGGCGGCTAGGCCTGGTCATTTTTTTTGGCGGTGACTTCGCCTTCAATGGTGTGGCCATCACCGGCAGCAGTTTTGTTATCCGCCTCACCGTCTTTCATCGCGGATTTAAAGCCTTTGATCGCCCCGCCCAAATCCGCGCCGATATTGCGTAGGCGTTTGGTACCAAACACCACGACGACAATCGCCAATACAACTAAAAGATGTGGAATGCTAAAGCCCATATTTGCCTCTGTTTGCTCTAATGTGGTTTTTGTTTCATTGCTGCCCCACCCCTGCCCCTGACGGGACAGCGGGCAGCCTGATTTAAGGGTTGCGCCGGGCTTTTTCTTCCAGGCCGGACAAGCCAAAACGCCGCCGAAGTTCGGCTAATACATCATCAGGATGCAAGCCTTGAGCCGCCAGCAACACCATACAACGTAACCATAAGTCGGCAGTTTCATAAATAATTTGCTCTTTGTCGCCATTTTTGGCCGCAATCACGGTTTCGGTCGCTTCTTCACCGATTTTTTTCAAAATGGTGTCCAGGCCTTTGGCATACAAGCTGGCGACATAGGATTTATCGGCAGATTGCTGTTTGCGCTCTTCTAAGACTTCGGCGAGTTGGGTTAGGGTGTCGTTCATGATATTTAGAGGGCATTAGCATTAATGCTAAATAAATCAGTAAAATGAGCAGTGTGTGACTAAAATAAAGCGTTATTTATAAATCTCATCTGGATTTTTTAACACCGGCTCCACCGCTTGCCATTGCCCGTCAATCAGCCGCCGATAGAAACAACTCTCGCGTCCGGTATGACAAGCAATACCGCCTTCTTGTTCGATTTCCAGCAAAATAACATCTTCATCACAATCCAATTGGATACTGAGGACTTTTTGCCGATGCCCCGACTCTTCGCCTTTACGCCATAAGCGGTTGCGTGAGCGCGACCAATATACGGCATAACCTTCTTGCACGGTTAGCGCCAAAGATTCACGGTTCATCCAGGCGAACATCACCACCCTGCCATTATCGCTTTGTTGGGCGACCACGGGGATCAAGCCTTCGGGTGTCCAGTGGATTTCATCTAGCCAGTTCATGCTGCATATACTCGCGTAAAAGTTGGTTGATACGGTCTTGATAATTAACGTTGTGCGTTTTGCCCAAATCGGTCTGCGTGCCGATAAATCCGCATTACAACCTCACTTCAATCCCACGTCCCTGCATGTGTTCTTTCGCTTGCCTGATCGTGTATTCACCAAAGTGAAAAATGCTGGCTGCCAAGACAGCATCGGCCTTGCCATCCAGCACGCCATCGGCCAGATGGTCCAGGCAACCAACACCGCCCGAGGCGATCACGGGCACGGCAACGGCTTCGCTGATGGCACGGGTCAAGGCCAAGTCAAAACCTACGCGGGTGCCATCCCTGTCCATACTGGTCAAGAGGATCTCCCCTGCCCCATAAGCCACCATTTTTTTCGCCCATTCGACCGCGTTTATACCTGTGCCTTTGCGGCCGCCGTGGGTGAAAATTTCCCATCGGTTGGCTTCGTCAGGCAAGCTGACTTTTTTGGCATCAATAGCGACCACGATACATTGCGAACCGAAGCGTTCGGCGGCTTCTTGGACAAATTCGGGACGGAACACGGCCGCGCTGTTAATGCCAACTTTATCAGCACCCGCATTCAACATCCGGCGAATATCGTCCAATGTCCGTATGCCGCCGCCCACCGTTAAGGGAATGAACACTTCACTGGCGACCTGTTCAACCACATGGACAATGGTGTCACGGTTATCGTGGGTAGCGGTGATGTCCAAAAAAGTGATTTCATCCGCGCCTTCACGGTCATAACGCCTGGCAATCTCCACCGGATCGCCGGCATCACGAATATCAACAAATTTTACGCCTTTGACGACCCGACCGTTATCGACATCAAGGCAAGGGATAATACGTTTGGCTAGGCTCATGCGGCAATTCCGGCTTGTTTTTCATCATTTAAACTCAGCGTAAAAATCGCTTTCCGTGTAGTTTGATCAGTGCTTTCCCATAAAATATCAACAAACCGCTCTAACAGGCTGGCGCGATCTTCCTGTGATTGCGCAAACCAATTTCCCGCTGCGGAAAAACGCACGATAAACGAAGTTGAATCAATACCAGGATACGCCTCTTCAAGAGTGATTTCTTTTATAGGGTGGTCTTGCGCTGCACACTGCGCTTGAAAAACCTGTAATTTGCTTTCTAACTCTTTTCTATCCATTTTAGTAACCCCTCTTTGTCTGGCAACAACAAAATTAGCTTAAGTGTTAACTTTGTATTTTTATCCCTATCTAAGGTGTCACTTAACTGATAACGTTTTTGCTCACTCCAAGTGCATTTACCAGAACTATCAAACAATAGTGCATTGGTTTTCATTAACACCTGATTATTGCCTTTGGCATCATCAAATTTCAACCTTAAACCGCTCAAAATAAATAAGGTAGCAATATCGTGTGTTTTGGCGGCTTTTCTAACATCGGCAAGCCCCTCTATTTTAGGGAATTTTTCATCAAACAAGTTAGGCACAGCAAGATGTTCACAAATTTTTGCCTTTAACATCAATTCAATACTGTAACCCAACAAGTAAAAAGCACCATCATATTTTTCATTATCGGCGAGTATCTCCGCTTCATCAAAACGTTCCCAAGCCAGCTTTTTTATTTGTTCCGGGTTTTTCATTAAGATCTTAAAACTGCAAAGCCAATTCCTGAGCCTGCGCAAAATCCAACGTTCCCTCATAAATCGCCCGCCCTGTAATCGCACCCATAATCCCCTCATGGGCGACTTTGCCTAAGGCATGGATGTCATCAATATTGGTGATGCCACCGGAGGCGATCACGGGGATGCTAATCGCACGGGCCAATCTGGCGGTGGCCTCGACATTGACACCTTGCATCATGCCATCGCGGGAAATGTCGGTGTAAATAATAGCTTCGACACCATCGGCCTCAAAATGTTGCGCCAGCTCAACAACATCATGCCGGGACAGTTTCGACCAACCGTCAATAGCCACCTTACCGTCTTTGGCATCCAGGCCGACAATAATATGGTGCGGATATTTCAATGCGACATCACGGACAAAAAGCGGTTCGTTGACCGCTTTAGTGCCGATAATGACATATTCGACCCCGGCGTTCAAATAGGTTTCTATGGTTTCTTCGTTGCGGATACCGCCACCGATTTGTACGATCAGATCAGGGTAAGCGTGGACAATCGCATGGACGACTTCGGCATTTTGGGGCTTGCCCGCAAACGCGCCATCCAAATCCACCAAATGCAGCCGCTTGGCGCCCGCCGCCACCCACCGTCCCGCCACCGCCACCGGATCATCGGAAAATACCGTATCATCCTCCATGCGTCCTTGGCGCAAGCGCACACATTTTCCTTCTTTTAAATCGATAGCGGGTATTAACAGCATAACAAACGGTTCCTCAACACGGGTAGTAAGAAATAATTAGAGGTGTACGCCATCACGCCACTAACCATCCCAATGCAAAAAATTTTTCAGTAACTGCAAACCGGCAGTTTGGCTTTTTTCTGGGTGAAATTGTACGGCAAACACATTATCCTGAGCCAAGGCGCAGGCAAACGGGTCTGGATACTCGGTGGTCGCCGCCACGATTGAAGCGTCATCAGGTTGTGCATAATAGCTATGGACAAAATAAAAACGGCTGTCTTGGGCAATATCTTGCCATAACGGATGGGGGTGTTGCCGTACCTGATTCCAACCCATGTGGGGGACTTTTAGCGGCATACCGTCATGATCCATCAGTGTATCGGCAAAACGCACGACATGGCCGGAAAACACGCCCAAACCTTCGGTATGGCCGTTTTCCGCACTATCCGTCAATAGTGCTTGCATCCCCAAACAAATACCTAGTAAGGGCTTCGTTTTGGCGACTTGCCGGATTACCTCAGCTAAACCTGATTCGTTCAGGGCTTGCATACAATCGCGTATTGCACCAACACCCGGAAACACCACACGGTCAGCCTGTAAAATCGCCGTGGCGGTACTGCTGATTTGCACCTCCACGCTAGGGTCGGCATGTTGCAAGGCTTTGCCAATCGAATGCAAATTGCCCATTCCATAATCAATAACAGCAACAGAAGACATAAATAATGCTCAGTAAAAAATCAAAGTGTGCCCTTGGTGGACGGCATTATCCCCGCCATCCGTTCGTCGGCGGTCATCGCCATCCGCAAGGCGCGTCCCATCGCTTTAAAAATGGTTTCGGCGATATGGTGGGCGTTGACCCCTTTCAGGTTGTCAATATGCAAGGTCACGCCCGCATGGTTGACAAAGCCCTGAAAAAACTCACGGAACAAATCGACATCAAACGAGCCGATCATGCCACGCGTAAACGTGACATTATAAAACAATCCGGGGCGGCCAGAGAAATCCACCACTACCCGTGACAAGGCCTCATCCAAAGGGATGTACGCGTGTCCGTAGCGGTAAATGCCTTTTTTGTCACCTAACGCCTTAGCTACGGCCTGCCCTAAGGTAATGCCGACATCTTCAACGGTATGGTGCGCGTCAATCTGCAAATCGCCATGGGCGACAATATCCATATCTATCAGGCCATGCCGGGCGATTTGGTCAAGCATGTGGTCAAGAAACGGCACACCCGTGGTAAAACTGGCCTTACCCGTGCCATCCAGATTAACGGTGATTTTGATTTGGGTTTCGAGCGTGTCGCGCTCGACTGTGGCGGTGCGTGGGGTCATGATAATTATTTTTAAAGCAAAAAGGGTATGAATTTATTAAAAACCAAGTCCAAAAGACCAGGTTTATGAGCCTATAAACTGATCGTAACGAGCATGTGAGCCAATCCAAAACCACACAAGACCTTCCGTCCGCTCTCTTGCCAATGCCCGATAACGTAATCCAACACGTGCCGACCAGAAAACGCCGATTTTTTTCAAATGTAAGGATGGATGCCGTGGATGGACACGAAGCAATTCGAAATTTTTGTCAGCTAAAACGCGAATATCATCAGGAAGCTGGCGGTAATGGAACCAAAATTCTGGTGCGGCAAAATGCTTCACAATAAAGTTGCATGGCCTGCAAGAAATTCGTCGTCAGCACGTTTGCCCGCAGCATCCAAACGCCCTGCTAAAATGTCCGCCTCAATTTTTTTATCCCATTGATCCGCCAAAAATTCTTCGAACCATTCTGAAAATTGTATAAGCTCATGGGTGGATAGTTGCGAAACCGCCATTTCAAGCTCTTGGACGTTACTCATTATCGTACTCCAATTATTAGAATCGAATTGCTTATCATCAATAAAAAATTGGTAAAAATTGTTCCAGACCAACCCGCCTCATGCCGCAATCACTTCTTCACGGACAAAATGCAAGCGGATAATTTTAGGCTTATCCAACGGCTCAAAATGGCAATCCACCGCTGCGCGAAGCTGCTGATACAAATCATTCAGATCATCGGCTTGGGTAAAAATAGATACGCCTAAGGCTTTGGCAATAAAACCGCCTTCGGGTGCGTCTTCAACTAAGAATATAATTTCGTTCATCATCTTTCCCCTAATGTGGACGAAGGGTATCGCCCACACCTGATTACAGCCTAAAACCTTAGCCTTTAGATGCCCGCTTACGCTCGTTTTCTGTCAACAATTTCTTGCGCAGACGGATGGACTTGGGGGTGACTTCCACCAGTTCGTCTTCGGCGATAAATTCCAACGCTTGTTCCAAGGTCATTTTTTGAATCCGTGCCAACACTAAGCTTTCATCCGTGCCTGAAGCGCGGACGTTAGTCAATTGTTTCGGCTTGCAAGGGTTGACGCATAAGTCATTACTGCGCGAATGCAAGCCCACCAACATGCCTTCGTAAACTTCATCGCCATTGACCAATAATAATTCGCCACGTTCCTGTAAAGGATGCAATGAATAGGTGACGGCCTTACCCGCAACCATTGAAATCATCACGCCCCGCAAACGGCTACCCACTTCACCCGCTTTCATCGGGCCGTAATGGTCAAACACATGATAGAGCAAGCCAGAACCTGAGGTTGCCGTCATAAATTCGGTTTGAAACCCAATCAGACCGCGTGATGGCATCATATACTCCAAACGGATCCGGCCTTTGCCATCGGGGACCATATTGGTCAAATCGCCCTTACGGTCGCCCAATTTTTCCATAATGGTACCTTGGTGGATTTCTTCCACTTCAATGGTGACCATCTCGAACGGCTCGCATTTTTTACCGTCAATTTCTTTGATGATAACTTCTGGACGGGATACACC
>JAQTNZ010000055.1 GCA_028713595.1 Methylovulum sp.
GTCGGTTATGCGGCGCGGATGATGTGGGACGTATTCCGGCCCGGTTCGCAAATGTTGAAGATCAAAAAACTCAGCGAAGTCAGTGATGCGCATACCCATTTGCATTTGTTGCGCGAAAATGACGAGCCAACCGAAGACGGGCGGATGCTGGGGTTTTCTTTTACGGAAATGGCCGACAAAATCGAGGGCTTGTTGCGCAATATCGGCTTGACTAAAGATTTTGCCCCGTTGGTTGTGATTGTCGCGCACGGTTCCAGCAGCACCAATAACCCCCATTTTGCGGCTTATGATTGCGGGGCGTGTTCGGGCAAACCGGGTGCGCCCAATGCGCGGGCGTTCGCGTGGATGGCAAACAATGAAACCGTCCGCGCCATCCTCAGTGAACGCGGTATCAGCATCCCCGACAGCACTTATTTCATCCCCGCCTTGCATAACACCAGCCGTGATGAAATCACCTATTACGATAAGCAATTGTTCCCACCATCGGCTATCGACAAGCTGGCGGTGTTTCAACAGGCCATGCAAGAGGCTTTGGACAAAAACGCCCTAGAGCGTTGCCGTTGGTTTGAGTTAGGCCCGCAATCATCACCGAAAGAAATCCTTGAAAATAATGCCTTGGAACGTTACCGCCTGTTTAAGGTAGGGCCGCAATCACAAGCGCGTAAAAAGGCGCACGAGCATGTGATTGCCCGCGCCACGTCCATCTTTGAACCACGCCCTGAGCTGAACCACTCTAATAACCTGTACAGCATTGTCGGCAGACGTAGCCTGACCGAAAAGTTGTTTCTTGATCGCCGTGCCTTTTTGCATTCTTACAGCCCTGCTTCCGACCCTGAAGGCGTGCTGATCGTGAAAATCCTCTCGGCGATTATTCCGGTATGTGGCGGCATTAATTTGGAATACCTGTTTTCACGCGTTGACAATTCAATTTATGGCGCGGGGACAAAGTTGCCGCATAACGTCATTGGTTTGCTCGGTGTCGCCAATGGTGTGGAAGGTGATTTGCGCACAGGCTTGCCTTCGCAAATGATCGAAGTCCATGAACCTGCGCGCTTGTTGATTGTCATCGAACAAACCACCGAGGTCTTGGATAAGGCTTTCACCAAACTGGGTGACGCTTTAATGGAATGGCTGGATAACGATTGGGTCCGGCTAGTGTCCTGCCATCCCGACACCTGTGAATTGTCCTATTATTTCAGCACCGGCTGGGAAGCCGTGGATTTGTCCGGTAACACCGAGGTGCCGTCAGCGCAGTGTTCAGAAGCAATTACCCTGGGGCAAACAACCACTATTCCAGTCCATCAATTGCGGAGCGCATCATGAATTCATTATTGTTAACCTGCCAATTTTTGCCGTTACTTGGGTTGTTGTTGATTGCGTTACTGGGTAAAAACGAAAAATCCATCGCCACCCTTAGCTTTTGGACAACCCATGCCATGGGCTTAAGCATTTTGGCGTTGCTGGTCAGTTGGGGGATACAAGGCTTTTCCGGCTATGAGTTTGAATGGTTTATCCTGTACGAGCATGGTAGCTACCAATTCCCGATTTTGTTTTATCTGGATAAGGTGGGGGCGGCTTACCTGTTTGCCATCTGGGTGATCTTTTCGATTATCGTGCGCTATTGCCGTTACTACCTGCACCGTGAATCGGGCTATAAACGTTTCTTTTTGACCATTTTCGGCTTCGCGTTTGGCTTGAACATGGTCATTTTGGCCGGTTCCATCGACATGCTGTTTGCCGGTTGGGAAATTGTCGGCATTTCCTCGTTTTTATTGATCGCCTTTTACCGCCACCGCATCCAGCCGGTGCGCAATGCCTTAAGGGCCTACACGGTTTACCGTTTTTGCGACATTGGCCTGTTGCTGGGCGCGTGGATGAGCCATTTGCTGTTCCATGAAAGCGACCATTTCAGCCAATTGGCGGTTTTGTTTGAGCATACCGCCCCATCCCCTGCCAGCTATCCGGCATTATTGCTGATGTCTTTGCTGATTTTTATTGCCGCGTCCGGCAAATCGGCACAGTTTCCTTTTTGTTTTTGGTTGCCTAGGGCAATGGAAGGGCCGACACCTTCCAGCGCCATTTTCTACGGGGCATTGTCGGTGCATTTGGGCGTGTTTTTGTTGTTGCGCACCACGCCTATCTGGAGCTACCACATCCTGACCCGCTTGATGGTATTCGGCATTGGCCTGACATCGGTGATAATCGCCAGCATATCTGAAAAAACCCAATCCAATATTAAGGGCCAGATCGCTTATGCGTCCATCACTCAAGTGGGCATTATGTTTATGGAATTGGCGTTGGGCTTGGAAACGTTAGTGTTGCTGCATTTCTTGGGCAATGCGTTTTTACGCTGTTACCAATTGCTGGTGTCACCGTCGATTGTCGCGCACATGTTGCGGGTGGAAGGGGCTATGGATACTGATGACACCGGTTTTAAAACCCACGCCATGCAGGCACATTTGCCGTTATCTGTCCGTGACACCTTGCCGGAAGTGCTGCAAAACACCCTTTATGTGTTCGCCTTGCAAGAAGGCAATCTGGAGCGTCTGGTGCGTTCGGTATTGTGGGAGCCTTTGAAAAAAATCGGGGCGATTATCAACGCTTATGCAGCCTGGCAAAAAAGCCTGGTGGGCGCGGCGGTGTTTGCGGTGTTTGGCATATTGGTCGGAACAGAGGTTCTGGGCAGCCATTATTTGGCTATCCCGTTCGCCTTGGCTATGCTCTTAGCTTCCCTCAGCGCCTTTAGTCAGAAACACAGCTTTATCGGCGTTTGGAATGCGGTGGCTTTAAGTTGCCTGTTGGCGGCGAGTTCGGTATGGTTGCTCCGTCCTGACGCGCAACTGGACATCCTGTTGTTTACCACAGGCATTTTGCCGTCATGGCTGTTAGGTTTGGTGGTTTTAAGCCGATTGCCTGGCAAAGAGCGGTTTGCCAATGATCCATTCGCTTACCGCGCCATGTCAGAAACCCATCCTAGTTTGGCCTTGCTATTGTTTTTAAGCTTTTTGGGCTTGGTCGGCTTTCCGATCACCCCGGCATTTATCGGTGAAGATTTGTTGCTTTACCATGCCAGCAGCCAATTTGCGTGGATATCGGCGTTAATCGCCATTTCCTTTGTCATTAATGGCATTGCTGCGGCACGGGTGTTCCTGCGCTTGTGTATGGGACGGCCTACCGAAATCTGCAACCATGCGGAAATTACCGCCATGCAAGCCATTTTCAAATCCAGCAAGTAACGGCTTTAGCCGATAACATCCTAACGGGATGTTATCGGCACTGCCTAATCGCCCACGCCACATCCGCCGCCTGACGGTTTTCCTTAATATCATGGACGCGGAACATCTTAACCCCCGCCATCACCCCTAAAGCGGTGGTCACTGCCGTGGCCGTCACCAATTCGGTAGGTTCCGACACGTCACAAATGCTGCCCATAAAGCGTTTGCGGCTAGTCCCCAGCAACACCGGAAAACCCAATGCCACCAACACCTCCAAATGTGCCAGCAAATCCAGATTGTCCTGTTTGCGCTTGCCAAAGCCTATGCCTGGGTCAATGGCGATATTGTCTTTTTTAATCCCCGCGTCTAAGGCCGCTTTGATGCGCTCTTGCAGGGCGGCCAACACTTCCCGCACAACCTCTTCATAATACGGGTTATCCTGCATCGTTTTGGGTGTGCCTTGGCTGTGCATCAATATGATCGGCACCTCAGCCTTGGCCGCCAAGGCCAGTATATCGGCATCATTTTTCCCGCCCGACACATCATTAATCATGTTCGCCCCTGCGGCCAAAGCGGCGGCGGCCACCGTACTGGAGGTGGTGTCTATGCTGATGAGAGTATCGGTAAATTGCCGGATGGCGGTGATGACCGGCACCACCCGGCGGATTTGTTCGTCCGCCGCTACAGGTTCGGCACCAGGGCGGGTCGATTCGCCGCCAATGTCGATAATGTCCACCCCTTCCCCAAGCATTTTTTTCACTTGCAAGATAGCGCTCGCCACATCGCCATAACAGCCGCCGTCTGAAAAACTGTCCGGCGTGACATTTAAAATTCCCATGATGAGCGGTTTGTAAAACGGGTTGAACATAATCAAAAGCTCCTGTCTTGTGTGTTGGCAATTTAAGTTATAGGCGTTGATGTTTCGCTAATAGGCGTACAAGATAACTTAAAAAAGCAACCGTTTCACGCAAGACCCGAATAAATGTCACACACGTTGAAAAAACTGGCGATAAGCGACACTTGTATAGAGCGTTATTGGCCTATGGCACGGACTTGTTGCTCAAGCAGCATACGCTCCAAGCCTGCGGGGTTAAGATTGACAAATAAATTGATACGCCGCTCCAGTACCGCAAAGGCTTTGGCAAACTCAATAAATTTCTGGTCATCATCTGCCGCCGCCGGATCAAACACCCCCCAGTGTGCGGTGATAGGTTGCCCGGGCCACACGGGACACACCTCACCTGCGGCATTGTCACACACCGTAATGATAAAATCGAAAACGGGCGCATCCGCCACAGAAAATTCATCCCAGCTTTTGCTTCTCGCACCTGTAGCCGGAATGTTTTCCATAGCCAAGCGTTCCAAGGCCAAGGGATTGACCACCCCCGCCGGATGGCTGCCCGCACTGGCCGCACGAAAACGGCCTTTGCCCAGATGATTGAGCAAGGCTTCCGCCATAATGCTACGCGCGGAATTGCCTGTACAAAGAAACAGCACATTAAACACAGTTTGATTCATTAGCTATCGCCTATATCAATAACACCCATTATGAGTTGCTATGGTATTAAAAAAAATCCACGCGCTTATTCCAGCACCTGAAAGAAAGTCTCGTCAGCCCGAATCATGCCCAGTTCATCCCTCGCCCGCTCTTCCAAGGCTTCTTGGCCTTTGCGCAAGTCTTCCACTTCGGCGTAGAGCGCCTCATTGCGCTGTTTTTTTTCTTCAACCTGTTTTTTCAATTCCGCCAATTCTTGCTCACGGCTATGCAATTGCGCCAAACTGCCATTTATAGGATCCCATAAACGGTATTGGAAATGCGCAATCAGCAAGATGATGATGACCAACAGAAACTTCATTAACTGACGACCTTATATAAATTGTGGGACAACAAAACTTATTCCCTAACCGGTGCGGGCCGACCCTAAATAAGGCCGACCCGTTTCATAATGCTAAGGCTTACAGCATTTTAAACGCGCTGCGGCCTGCGTAAACGGCCAAATCACCTAATTCTTCTTCAATTTTCATCAGGCGGTTGTATTTGGCGACACGGTCAGAACGGCTCAGTGAGCCAGTTTTGATTTGGCCTGTACCGGTAGCAACTGCTAGATCAGCGATCGTAGTGTCTTCGGTTTCACCAGAACGGTGCGAAACTACCGCGCTGTAACCGGCTGCATGTGCCATATTGATAGCCGCCAAGGTTTCGGTCAAGGTGCCAATTTGGTTAACTTTAATCAAAATAGAGTTGGCAATGTTTTGGTCAATGCCTTTTTTCAGGATGGCAGGGTTGGTCACGAACAAATCGTCACCGACCAATTGGATGCTGCCGCCCAATTTTTCGGTCATCAATTTCCAGCCGTCCCAATCGTTTTCGTCAAAACCGTCTTCGATGCTGATGATAGGGTATTTGCTGACCCAATCAACGAAGAAATCAGCCATTTCTGCTGAAGTATAGGTTTTGCTTTCTGAAGCCAAGTTGTAAATGCCATCGGCATAATATTCGGATGCGGCAGCATCCAAACCTAAGAAAATGTCCACGCCCGGTTTATAACCGGCTTGCTCAATCGCTTGCAGGATAACGCTGATAGCTTCTTCGTTAGACGACAAATTAGGGGCAAAACCGCCTTCATCGCCGACAGTGGTTGCCAAGCCTTTGGACTTTAACACTTTGCTCAGGTTATGGAACACTTCCGCGCCGTAACGGATGGCTTCGCGGAAAGTCGGTGCGCCGACAGGCAAAATCATAAACTCTTGCAGGTCAACGCTGTTATCAGCGTGTGAACCGCCATTGATGATGTTCATCATCGGTACTGGCAAGACAAATTTGCCGGTTTTGTTCAGATGGCGGTATAACGGCACACCGGCTTCTTTCGCAGCGGCATGGGCGGCGGCCATAGAGACCGCCAACATGGCATTTGCACCTAAACGGGCTTTAGTGTCAGTGCCGTCCAGCGCGATCATTTTGTTGTCGATGCCTTCTTGATCCGCCACGTCCATACCGATAATCGCGTCACGGATTTCGGTTCTGACGTTGTTGACAGCATTCAACACGCCTTTGCCCAAAAAGCGGGATTTGTCGCCATCACGCAATTCTATCGCTTCACGCTCGCCAGTGGACGCGCCAGATGGCACCATAGCGCTGCCAATAACGCCTGATTCCAGGATGACATCGGCTTCTAAAGTGGGATTGCCACGAGAGTCTAAAATTTCTCTGGCTTTAATGTCTACGATTTTGCTCATGTTTTGAATGGCTCCAAGGGTTAAAAATAAAAAGCAACAGCTGTTGCATGGGGTGGGTAAGATTATTTTATGTTACGGATTCGGGAATATAAATGACCGGATGCTCTGAAAATAATCGCAATGCTTGCTCATGATGCGCGTCATTTTCATTGATTATGGCAATCCAAACATTACTGTCAAAAATAATAGCCACAAATCTATGTCAGTAAATGAGAGTATCTATATCTTGACTATCAGTCAGGCCGCCTTGATAAGATAACTGTTTTAAAAAATCGGCTTTGGTATAGCTCTTTTCAATGGGTTTTGCAGTCTCAGCAACCAAGGCAATAAATTGTCCGCCCTGTACATGAATCTTTATATGTTCACCTTGCAGGACTTGGTCTATATGATTTTGGACATGCAGTGCAAAATCAGTTACAGAAATAGTAGTCATCATGCCCACGCATCTTTAAACAACACCGCCAAATCAACCGCCAAATCAGGGAACAGATAAGACACAGCCTTATCATCACCGGCATAGCTGTTAAGCAAGCGGTATTGCTGCGCCCCCTCGTCAAGGACAAACTGGCTGATAACCTCTTCGTAAGGGAACACCAGCCAATATTCCCGTACCCCGCTTTCGGCATAAAGCGTGTGTTTGGTTTTGACTTCTTTTTGGGAATTGCCTTTGGATAAAATTTCAATAATCCAATCGGGTGCGCCGTTGCAGCCTTGTTCATCCAGTTTGCTGCTGTCGCAAATCACGCAAATGTCCGGTTGCACCACCGTGGTCACTTCCTTATTGGCTAACAGCGATTTGCTGCGGTTATAAAGGCGGACATCAAACGGCGCGGCGAAGACGTTACACGGCTTGTTTTCAAAAAAATAAAACAAACGGCTACTTAAGGCAATGGAAATCCGCTGATGCTTGACATTGGGTGCCGGACACATCAACGAGATTTTGCCTTTAATCAGCTCCACGGCTTCGTCAAACTGCCAGGTCAAATAATCGGCGTAATTGTAACTGGCGTTTAAGTCGAGCTGTGACAATTCGGTGATGGCAGGCATGGGCTAACCTCTCTAAAGGGTAGTTTCAATCAAGGGCTGGCTTTTTACGGCTTGATCCAACATCATCAGTGTTTCCAACAGTTCGCGCATACGGTGTAAAGGCCAAGAATTGGGGCCATCGCTTTTGGCTTCGGCGGGGTTAGGATGAGTTTCCATAAACAACCCGGCGATACCCACCGCCACCGCCGCCCTTGCCAATACCGGCACAAACTCACGTTGGCCGCCCGATGAGGTGCCTTGGCCGCCGGGCAATTGCACCGAATGCGTGGCATCAAACACCACGGGGCAATCGGTGTCGCGCATCGCTGCCAATGAGCGCATATCGGAAACAAGGTTATTATACCCAAATGACACGCCCCGCTCACAGACCATAATGTGCGGGTTGCCTGTCGCTTTGGCCTTATTGGCCACATGTACCATATCCCACGGGGCGAGAAACTGGCCTTTTTTGATATTGACCGGAATGCCTTGGGCGGCCACCGCTTGGATAAAATTGGTTTGGCGGCATAAAAATGCGGGGGTTTGCATCACATCCACGACGCTTGCCACTTCCGCCAAAGGCGTGTCTTCGTGGACATCGGTCAACACGGGTACGCCGATTTGTTGTTTCACTTTTGCCAAAATCTCCAAACCGCGTTCTATCCCTAAGCCTCGGAAACTTTCGTGCGACGAGCGGTTGGCCTTGTCAAATGAGGATTTATAAATGAACGGGATGTTTAACGCCATCGTAATTTCTTTTAAAAAACCTGCGGTGTCCAATGCCAATTGCTCACTTTCAATCACACACGAGCCGGCGATTAAAAATAAGGGTTGGTTCAAACCGACTTCAAAGCCACATAATTGCATGAATTTTCTCGTTGTTATTTAAATAGTTCGACACATAAATCCGGTTTTGCACACCCGTATAAATACCGTGAAGAAAAGGAGGGCGGACACTTGACAGGAAAATACGCCACCAGACAATGAATTACCAATCGCATATTCAAATTTGTTGTTATATTTTTTCAAAAATGTTTAACACTTTAATATCTAAAAAGTTAAAGTCAGACACGTTTCGAGTTACTAGGATCAAATTTTTTACCTGTGCTGTCGAAGCAATAATATTGTCAGGCATTTTAATTTTCTTTATTTTTCTATTTCTTATCGCTTGTACGGCTATTTCTCTGTTCACATCTATAATTTTAAAGCTTTCTAAAAATTCTTTGACATCGTTTTCTTGCTCTTGGGTAAAGGCAAAAGAAATAACTTCTATATAAGTTATTTGTGAAATAACACATTGATTTTTATTTTCTGTGAGAAAAACCGTCGCTAATTTTTCATTATTAAAATGATAGATAATGATATTAGAATCGACTAAGTATTTCATAGCCTATCTTCCCATTCACCCCTTATTTCTTTTTGCCATTTTAAAGGATCAATATTTTGGGCGGACAATATACCCGCCGTCTTTCTAATACTATCATTTGCTTTATCAGAACCCTCATCCGTTTCTTTATCGGCAAATGGCAATACCAATATTTCCACTTTGGTATTCAAGTATTCTATCGGAATACGAACCGTGTATTCTTGCACCTGCGGTGTTATGATTTCTCTTAGCATATCAAACTCCAATACTTCATTTCTCAAGCAAGCATCAACCCATCATACTTCAATCTTTTCAGGGAATTCAGGCACTAATATAGAATGCACCAACGGATGCTCGGCATTAAAAAAACTCATTGTGCCTTTGTCATCACACATCCACACTTCTTGCGCACCCGCCTGAAAATACAACTGCCGTTTTTCCGCCATTTCTTTTTGCGTATTACTGGCCGAAATGATTTCCACGCAAATTTGGGGGGCGATTGAAGCTTCGGATTCTGTCCTGATCGTACTCAACAAGTCTGATGAAGCCCAGGCAACATCAGCGACTTTTGTCCCTTTGCCAGTGCTGATTGCACATTCAGAAAGTGCAGAGCCATTTTTTAAAAAATGCTCCAAAAGCACCGCGATCCTAACTTGCAAAATGGAATGATACACTTTTACA